>JAKAIQ010000056.1 GCA_021825035.1 Deltaproteobacteria bacterium
AGGCTTTCGGTCCCGGAGGGCTTGTCCTCGGCCTTGCCGGGTTTTTGATATCCGTATATTTGAGCTTTGAAAAGATATTCCTCGGACAGGACATAGGCGGAAGGCCGCTGCTTTTCCTCGCGGTGCTCCTGATGATACTTGGGGTGCAGCTTGTGGTAATGGGCCTTCTGGGCGAGATGCTCGCCAGGGTCTATCACGAGTCTCAGGGTAAACCCATATTTACGGTAAAGAAGATACTCGGAAGATGATAAACAGGATTTCCTCCGCTCTCATAAAAATAACGGTAAGTATCGTGATACTTTTTTTTCTTTTCAGGAACATCAGGTTCCCGGTATTCTGGAAGACGGTTGTTTCCGTAGACCTTTTTCTGGTCGCCGCCGTTATTTTGTTTTTCATATGCATACAGGCCGTATCGGCCTTCCGCTGGTCGATCATCCTTGAAAAGGATGTGAAGATCCCTTATCCGAGGCTCTTTTCCATATATTTCATAGGGATGTTCTTCAACAACTTTCTTCCGACCATAGTGGGAGGCGACGTCATAAAAGGGTATTATCTTTACAGGTCTTCAGGCAGGGGAGACGTGTCGGCGGCATCCGTTTTCATGGACAGGTATTCGGGGTTTTCGGCCCTTATCCTCATAACATCCCTGGCCCTCATTCCAGGCTACGCCGCTATAAGAGGCACGGGGCTTCCGGCGGCGTTTGCCCTTCTTATCGGCGGCTTTCTCTTATCAAGCCTCATCATTTGGGTTGGGAGCCTGCATGGTTGGGCCATTGATATACTCTCGAAGGTCCGTTTTTACGGGATAAATAAAAAGATAGATACTTTTTACAACGTCCTCATGGGCTACAAGAAGCAAACCAGGATAATTATAAAGGCCTTTCTCTGTTCCCTTTTCGTGCAGGGCGGGGTCATCATCGCGTATTATATGTTGAGCAGAGGGATAGGGATGGAAGTGCGGCCGGGGTATTTCTTTCTCTATATTCCCCTCACGACGGCGATTTCAATGCTGCCTATCTCTCTTTCAGGCCTCGGGGTGCGCGAGGGGGCGTTCGTATTCCTTTTCAGCAAGGTGGGGGCTACGCAGGAACAGGCGCTGACACTATCTCTCATGTGGTTCGCCATAACCGCTGTCGTCAGCATAATAGGCGGTATAGAATACCTGAGGATGGGCGGGAGAAAAGCCGCCGCGGCCGAGCGGCTTTAACGCGGCTTGCAGGGCTTTTTTACACGGCGCTTTTATGATATATTTCCGGGTTGTCATGATTTTACAGGGTCAGTAAATATGGCGAAGCCGGTCGGTCCGACCAAATCGGCTTTTACGGTCGAACAATTATGCAGGTCGATAGTAAAAACAAGCTGCCAGGGAGGTTTTCCATGGTCGTGGACAAAGAACTTTTAGACATACTCGCGTGCCCGAAGTGCAAAGGCAAGATCAGATTGAACGAAAAAAAGGACGGACTGGTATGCGATAAGTGCCGCCTCGTCTATCCCATAAAAGACGATATACCTATTATGCTGGTGGACGAAGCCATTCCCCTGAATTGACGGGAAGATAGAGCGGGCATTTGTCGGCAGGCTCGATAATTGAGAGCAATGGCCGGGAACATGGCGGTGGAAAAGATATCGGTCACTATAATAACCCTTGACGAAGAGGAACACATCCGGGAGTGCCTCGAAAGCGTCAAGTGGGCGGATGAGGTAATCGTAACGGATTCCGGCAGCCGCGACAACACGGTCGAGATATGCCGCGCGTTCGGGGCGAAGGTTTACTCCGACGAGTGGCAAGGTTACGGAATACAGAAGAACCTGTGCGCGGGCAGGGCGTCGAACGATCTCATATTGAACATAGACGCCGATGAGAGGGTAACCCCTGAACTGAGGGATGAGATATTCGAGGCGGTTAAGCCGGATATCGCCGGGTATTACATTCCGAGGAAGAATTTCTTCGGCGGCAGGTGGATAAGGCGGTGCGGCTGGTATCCGGATTATAATATGAGGCTCTACAGGAAAGAGAGAGGACGGTTTACGGAAAGACTGGTACACGAATCCGTCAGAGTGGATGGCCCGTGCGGATACCTTAAAAACCCGATTGTCCATCTGACTTATAACGGCATCTCGGACTACCTTGAAAGGATGGAGCGTTACTCGACCCTTGCCGCCCGCCAGATGCTCGACGAGGGAAAGGGATCGGGCATCGTCAACCTTGCGCTTCGTCCGCCTTATACTTTTTTCAAGATGTTCTTCCTGAAGGGGGGGGTTCTTGAAGGCGCGGACGGGTTCATACTTTCGGGGCTTTATTCCTGCTACACTTTTGCCAAGTATGCCAAACTGAGGGAATTAAGACGGGGCGGTGACAATGAACAATAACGAACACATGGAATTCATAGACAGAATAACCGTATACTGCCTGGCCGCCCTCGTCTTTGTCCTGCCGATCGCCCACATGAGGGCTTTACGCGCGGTTTTAATGCTGGTCCCGGCTCTCCTCTGGGTCTACAGGATGATCTTCAGAAAAGAGAAGCTTTTTATCAAGAATCAACTGATGCTGCCGTGGTTTGTCTTTATCATTTTTTCCGGATTATCGCTCTTCACCGCGATAGACCTCAGATATTCCGTTCGCGAGCTTCTTGGAACGATTGTCAATTTTTCATTATTCTGCCTTTTTCTGAACAACATAAAGACCATGAAGCAGGTGAACGTCATCATCCTGAGCCTGCTCCTTGGAAGCCTTGTTCAGGCCATCTACGGCGCGATACATTTTTTTTACGGGCACATGAGTTTGCTCGACTTCTACTCCGCCGAACACGCGCTTGAAGTTGACCACAAGTATTACAGCACATATTTGATAACAGTCTTGCCGTTCATCATGTATAAAATAACGACATCCCGCGGAAAGGCCAGGCCGGCGCTTATCGGTCTAATGGCGCTTAATCTCTTTATGGTCGTGGCATCCCAGCAGAGGGGCGCATGGGTGGCCGCCGGCGTCGAGATCGCGATATTCCTCTGGTACGTTAACCGCAAGCTGCTGTTCCCGTTGCTTGGCGTGATAGTAGTCGCGTTGACGCTTCTGCCGAGCACGGTCCTCTACCACGGGAAAAAAGGCATTGATTTGGACGCGCAATTCGGCAAGGGGCGGGAAGAAAACTCCATCACCCCGCGGATCGAGATATGGAAGTTTTCCTTGCATGAGATCGTCTCCCATCCGTTTGCCGCGATAGGGATAGGACGGCGCAGCTTCGTGAAAAGATACAGGCAGTTTCAGAATTCCGATACCTGGCATGCGCACAACGTCTTTCTGGACATGGCTTTGGAACTCGGCATTCAGGGTCTGCTCGCCTTCCTGTGCATGATGTTCGTCCTGGCAAGGACTTTTCTTGAAGGCTTTAGAAAGGCTTCGGTAGAGGCGCATTATTGGTTTCTCGCCTCATTTGTTTTTCTCATAGGTTTTTTCGTCAGGAACATGTTCGATGACCTTTATATCGATGATCTTGTACAGATGTTCTGGGCCATATCGGGGATAAGCTTCGCGGTATTCCTCAGGATGGAGAATATCCCTTACGGCAGGCTGCTTTTCAAGCAAAAACAAGCGGCAGGGCGTGAATGTCTTGCGGTAAAATCCGGTCTTTAGGTCAATGCCGGCCGCCGATAGAGGTTCTTTCAAAACAGGGCTGTGCGCCTGGGAGCGGGGCGTGTTCGATGGCGTAAAAAAAATACTCGTCCTTAAATTCCGGCACGTCGGGGACGTCCTTCTGACGGTTCCGGCCATAAGGGCGCTTAAAGAGAATTTTCCGGGCGCGAGGGTGTCCGCGGTCGTAAACGCCGGAACCGAGGAGATGCTTACCCTCAATCCATTGCTGGACGAAGTGATATGCTATGATCGAACGCTTAAGAATAAAGGACCGTTGGCCCGCGCCTCAGGCGAGCTACGGCTCATAAGGGAACTGAGGAAAAAGAGATATGATATGACGGTAGACCTTACGAGCGGCGACAGGCCGGCACTTATAGGCTTTTTGACCGGCGCAAGGTACAGGCTCGCGTACGAGCCGGAAGGGAGCGGTTTCCCCGGCAAAAGATTTTTATATACGCACGTGGCCGGAAGGCCGCCATTCAGGATACATACGGTGTTGCGCGAGATCAATCTCCTGAAAGCGTTCGGGCTGGACGCGAAGGATCTTGCCGTCGATATCCATGCGTCAAAGGAGGACGAGGCGCAGGTCGATCGGCTGCTTGCGGAGAGCGGCCTCCGGAAGGGGGAGCCTTTCGTCCACGTTCACCCGACTTCAAGGTGGCTCTTCAAGTGCTGGACCGATGAAGGCATGGCGTCAATCATGGACAAGCTCCAGTCGATGGGGCTTCGGGCCGTCATAACTTCGAGCCCGGACGAAGAGGAGATGAAAAGAGTCAGGTCCATCATCAGGCTCATGGCGACCGTGCCGATCGATCTTTCGGGAAAGCTCAGGCTTAAGCACCTTCCTGCCCTTTCGAGGCGGTCGGCGTTTTTCTTCGGGGTGGATACCGCGCCCATGCACATAGCGGCTGCCGCCGGAGCAAGGGTCGTGGCAATATTCGGTCCAAGCGGAGCGTTCGATTGGGGGCCATGGGACAATAAAGAGGCGTTAACGCTCATGGCGTCCGGCGCATCCACGCCATATGCCGGAAAGAGCGGAGTGCAGTCCTTCGGAAAGCACACTGTCATACAGAAGGACTGGGACTGCATCCCCTGCGGCAAGGCGGGATGCGATGACACGAGGAAGAGCGATTGCCTCGACTCCCTGGACCAGCAGGAGGTCTGGAAGGTTTTGGAAAGGTATGTGCACGGCGCAACGGGGGCGCAAGCCATTCTTGGCATACGGTGAACGGGCCCGGCAACGCAGGGACAACCTGTGAGCAAACTTCATCATTCCATTTTAAGGATTGTCTTCGCGGCCATCAGCAAAAATGATCCTCCTCCGCCTCCTTTAAGGGCCGAGAGGATAAGGAATATCCTTATCGTAAACACCACCGCCATAGGAGATACGCTTCTTTCGACGCCAGCCATAAGAAATATCCGGAAGAATTTCCCGAAGGCGGCGATTACGGCGCTCGTGAGCAAAAGCGCCATGGCGGCGCTCGTGAGTAACCCGCGTATAGACGCCTTCATTGAATATCCCGGAAGGATCAACCTCAGGTATCTTTTTAAACTCCCGAAGCTTGTAAGGGAGCTTCGTAAGGGCAGGTTCGACCTCGCGGTCGTGCTTCATGCCAACGACCCGGATACCGGCCCTCTGGTTTATGTCACAGGCGCGCCATGGCGGATGAAGATAAACTGGGAAGAGACAGCCTTCCCGTTCCTCTATTCTTTTCCCGTAAGGACCGGTTTACAGGAAGGCCATGAGGTGGACATAAAGCTCAGGAACCTGGGGGCATGCGGCATAAAGGCCGGTGGCAGGGAGCTTGAGCTATTTCTGACGGAAGCTGACCACAGGGAGGCGAGCGTCTTTGCCGAGCGGCTCAAAAAAAACAGGAAGGGGTTTATAATCGTCCATCCTTTCGGCTCCAAGCGCAATAAATGGTGGGACGCTGAGAACGTCAAAAGGTTCTGCGCATTGGCGGCCGAAAGGCTCGGTTTCACACCCGTTATCATGGGCGGCGCAGCTGAGGCGGCCTTCGCGGAAGCTATGGCAAAAGACTGCGGGGCTTTGTCCACCGCTGGAAAGCTCTCGGTGCGCGGCTCCGCCTCGCTCATATACAATTCGGAGCTTATCGTCACGACCGATAGCGGCCCCATGCATATCGCTCAGGCGCTCCATGTCCCTACCATAGCCCTTTTCGGGCCGGACGATCCGGAGGCGACCGGGCCCGTGAATAAAAACGATATCGTAGTCCGCAAGGAGATCACATGCGCACCGTGCAGAAAGAAGACATGCCAGTACCCGCAAAACGACTGCATGACGTCAATCACTCCGGAGGATGTCCTCGATAACGTGCAAAAGAGGCTTTCAATGCGGATGCGCTCTTTCATTTGAACCATGTGCGGCATAGCCGGTATATTCAATCATAAAGGCCGGGTATCATACCCTGAGATAGGCGCGATGCTCGATTCAATCAGGCACAGGGGGCCGGATGATTCGGGTGCGGCTCTCTTCAATAGCGGCGCCGCTCTTTACTGGACGGATGAGCAAAGAGGCTCTATCCCGCCGCGGCATGACTTCGACCTTGCGCTTGGCCACGTCCGCCTCAGCATCATAGACGTCTCTTCGGCAGGGCACCAGCCCATGTCTACGCCTGAGAACGACGTCTGGATAACGTACAACGGGGAGGTCTTCAATTATCAGGAGCTCAGAAAGGAGCTCGAAGGACGGGGCTACGTCTTCCGGTCCAACACGGATACCGAGGTCGTGTTGTATTCGTATAAAGAGTTCGGCGAGGCGTGCATAGAGCGCTTCAGGGGGTTTTTCGCTTTTTGCATCTACGATCTGGCCGGAAAGAAGTTATTTCTGGCAAGGGACCGGTTGGGGCTCAAGCCCCTCAAGTATTACTGGGACGGGTCGAGTTTTATCTTTGCCTCCGAGCTCAAGGCCATCCTTTCCTTGCGCGAGGTTCCGCGCGTGGCCGACCTTCAGGCCATAGACCGATTCCTCGCCTTCCGCTATGTTCTGCCTCCCTTTACCGGCGTAAAGAATATCTTCAAACTCCCCTCCGGATGCAGCCTCACTCTATCTCTCGACGACCCGTCAAAGGGGCCGGTTATCCGGCGGTACTGGCTGGCCCGGTTCACTCCAAAAACGGAGCTTCCCTATCTTGAGGCCAGGGACAGGACTATGGACCTCCTTGAAGAGGCGATACGGATTCGCCTCTTCTCAGACGTGCCGCTCGGGATATTCCTGAGCGGCGGCATAGACTCAAGCGTTATAGTGGCGCTCCTCCGCAGGCATTACGACGGGGAGATAAGGACTTTTTCAGTGGGTTTTTCCGAGGCCAAATTCGACGAGCGGCGTTACGCGCGCATGGTCGCCGGGCGTTATAAGACAAATCATACCGAGTTTCTCGTGGAGCTCAAGCCTGAAGAGGACCTGAGGCGCATCGTCCGGCACTTTGACGAGCCTTTCGCCGACCCGTCGGCCGTGCCGTCTTTTTATCTGGCGAGGGAGGCCGCAACTCACGTAAAGACAATACTTAACGGCGACGGAGGAGACGAGCTTTTCGCCGGGTATAAACGCTATTTTATCCACCGGAGGAACCGGGCCGTGGACTATCTGCCGGGGTTCGTCCGCGGGGCGTCGAGGCTTCTTTCAGGCGGGCTGCCGCCTGGGGCCGATAAAAGCCGGGGATGGGGGAAGGTGGGCCGGCTGCTCGAATCGATATCCGGGGATTCGGTAAGCACGTACGCGCTCAGGTTCTCCGCGCTCTCCAGCAGGGCAAGGGCGAACCTGTACAAAGACCCGGCTTGTGTCCCGGCGCCGAACGGATGGCCTGCCGAGACGCTTGAGCTGCTCGCCAGTAGCGGAGCGTCGGATTTGACCGAACGGCTCATGGCGATCGATCAGACTACCAGTCTTCCCGAGGATATCCTCATGAAGTCCGACATGGCCGGCATGGCCCATGGCCTCGAGAGCCGCTCGCCGTTCCTTGACCACCTTTTCGTTGAATGGGCCAACAGGCTTCCGATGGCTTTCAAGGCGGGAATGAAGGGCAAACGCCTGCTTCGCGACGCAATGAGGGGAGAGCTTCCCGACGAAATACTCGACAGAAAGAAGGCGGGTTTCAACCCGCCCCTCGCGACGTGGATGAGAACTTTTCTGAGGGAAGAGGCCGGGAAGTATCTGCTCTCCGGCGAATCTCCGCTCCGGCTATTTAACAAAGCCGTGATGAAAGAGATGCTTGAAATACATCTTTCAGGCAGATCCAACCTGAGCGAGCCGCTATGGAGCCTTTTGGTGCTTGCCGTGTGGCTTGAGATAAACAATATTCAGATGAGCTGATTACGGTTTTAAGATTATCGTTCATGGGTGACGACCTCGATTAATGATTTCATCCGGTCTCGGATGGTAGGGAGCTTAAGCGCCCTTTCGTAACCCTTAAGCGCTATCGCTTCGCGCTTATCCTCGTTCTTAAGAAAATAAGTGAGCTTGTCCGCAAGCTCCCCGGCGCCATTGAAGCAGACGATCTCCTCTCCTATCCGGTAGTACTCCTCAAGTTCCGGCGAATAATCGGTCACGAGAAATGCGCCGGTAGCCGGAATATCGAAGACACGTAGATTAAGGCCCGAATACGCCGTAGGGTCCCAACCCGTGATATTGAGCACGATTTTTGAGGTATTGTAAAGATTGACCAGTTCCTCGCCCCATATCCCCCTGGCTTTGACGTGTTTCTTCAGCGCGGGATTGAAGCGGTTCTTTCTGCTCCATTTGCCGTAGATATCCAGAGGCAGATGAAGGATTTGGCCGACGATCTCCTGGCGTCTGCGGTTGTAGCCTCCCACAAAAACGATTTCGTGCCTGTAGATTCTCTGCGTATTGACGAAGAGATTGCGATACAGGGAAAAGTCCATGCCGTATGCCGGAAGGTAATGGATTTTGCCGTCGCGCGGGTCGTAGCCATGCTTGTGCGTGCAGAAATAATGGTCATAAATGGCGGCGTCTTCCAATATGTCGCGCGAATCTGCCGGGCCGTCAACGCACCAGGAGAACACCTTCTCAACGCCGTAGTCGCGCTTCAGGGCTTCGACGAGCTCCCTGTCAACGAACAGGTGAGACCTTATTATGAGCACCCACCTGGGCCTGAATTCGGATATCGCCTTCCTCAACATCGTCTTCCTGTAGTTCATCTGCGAGATTGGGATACGGCCTGCGATGTCCGCGTTGTTGAAACCAGCCGCCCGGAGGAGCTTGTTTGCCGGCCTCGTCAGCGGCCTCAAGAGCCTTTTTTCGAGCGCGCTCTCGACCTGGCTGTTGAAGCAGTAAACGTCATAGCCCAGGTCTCGAAACGCCCTTGCGCACGACGCGCCGAGCGGGATCATGTCATCGCCGAAAAAGTAGCTTACCAATATCCGGTCTTTAGCCATATGTAAGAAGCCGTACTCCTGTTAAAAACGGCAAGATTATTTTTCCAGTTCAAACCTGATCTCAGACGCCGGGATGATATGGCAGAGGTTTTCCTCATAGAATTCCTGCATTAACCTGCTGGAATTTACTATATATTGGAAAGGCTTCTTTATTCTTTGCCTCATCCTGAACGGCGAGTAAAACGTGAGCTTGATGTGGTTTGTCATGAAATCGACCTCGATATGAAACGCCGGGGCTTTTCTTCGGCGGCTATCGAGTCTTCGCGCTCTTTCTTGGCGCGGCGGCCCAATTCCAATAGCGCTCTATCCCGCTCCCTGATGCTCGCCATACCGCTCGATGATGGCTTTGGCCATGTCCTCATAAGAATATCTTGACGTCACGTGCTCAAACCCTTCCCTGGCGACCTCGAGCCTCTCGCCCTCATTCCCGATGTAATAGGCCAGTCTTTTTCCAAAGTCGTCAATGCCGTTAAAGGCGATTACGTGCCTTTGAGGCGTCACTATCGCGCTCAGGGATTGAGAATCTTCCGTGAGCAGAGCGGCCCGGCAGGCAGGCACTTCGAGGACTCTCATGTTCTCGCCTGTCCGTTTTTCATCGGCAATATTCCATCGTGAAATGTTTAGGGCGACCCTCGTTTCACCGTAAAGCCGTATAAGCCCGTCGCCTCTTATGTATTTTCCTTTTACGGCTTTGCGTATCGAGGGATTGAAAATATTCTTCTTGAACCATTTTTTTCCGTAAATGGCGCCGTTGCCCGAAACTGCCGCGGCTTTTTCAATGTAGGCCTGCCTCTTATGCGACCATGCGCCGACGAAGCACCAGTCATATCTTTTTTCGCATTCCACGGGGTGAAATATATCCGGATCCACGGAATGGCGCAGGAGGCTCGTCTTGCCGAAACCTCTTTTTCTGCTCTCTTCCACGCAGGATGAGCTTATGAAGAAATAGTGGTCAAAAAAGTCCATTTCCTTCAGAGGCTCCTCTATCATTTCCTCGCCCTCGACCCACCAGCCGAAAAGAACGGCCCGCCCTCTTATCTTCCGCATGACGTCTTCGGTAATAGATATGCCCCTTATAATGAGGACAAGGTCCGGAGAAATCTCTTCCACTTTTTCGAGGAGCATCCTGCTTCGGTACTGCAGATGAGACATCGGATGGTCGTTAAAGAAATACCTGTCTTTCGGAAGTATCCTCAGATTGTGGGCCTGCTTGTTAAGATGGTGTATTATATGCCGGTCAAACCAGTTGTTGATGTAGGGATTGAAACCGTGCGCCTCGATACCGGCTTTGCCGAAGGCCTTCTGTAAAGACCGGATTATGGTCAGGTCGGTCGTCGTTACTATAAGAATCCTTTTGAGTTTCGTGACTTTCATTAAAAAACCTTGGTGGATGAAAGCAGATATATGTTATTCTATTTTATAGTTTTCCGCCGTTATTTCATAGAAGTTTTATTGTTTTCGCAATGATTGGTTTGAAGCGAAGAGCGCGTAAGGACTTCCTCTTCAAGATAGATATCCGGGTATGAGCTTGCGGATCGGGCTTATAAGAAAGCATTACACGCCTTACGGCGGGGCCGAGGTCTTTCTTCAAAGGTTCATGGCGGAACTCCTCAAACGAGGGCATACCCTTGATATATTCTCGACCGGATGGGAGGAAAGTGAAGGCGTAAGGGTGCATAAAATAGGCCCCCATGCGCCTATTTT
>JAKAIQ010000057.1 GCA_021825035.1 Deltaproteobacteria bacterium
TAAATCTCCCGTCGGCAAGTTGCCATGCACGGGTATAAGAACACTCAGGACAGCTTCTCATGACCAGAATTTTTAACACATTCTGGTCCGATTTGGTTAGCCATTACCTATTTCTTTGCGCCCTCGCAGTGCTTCTGACAGCTTGCGCAACGCTTCCATACAGGGCGCCGGACCCTTATAATCCTGTCTACACGGTCGCTGTCCTGCCGATGTACAATATCACCAACGACGTCGGCGGGCCTGATGCGATCAGGCCGATAGCGGAAAAATTCTTGGGCCAGCTGCATTATAAAATCATTCCTTTGAAAGAGGTCGATCGGATCTTGAAAGACCGGATGGGCATCACGCTTGGGAGCCAGCTGGGGCTAACCACTCCACAGGAGCTCGGCCGGACCCTGGGTGTAGACGGAGTCCTCTACGGTTATCTCCTCAATTACGGCGTGCTCACGGCCGGTATTTATAACGTGAACCGAGTAAGGGCAGGTTTCAAATTCGTAGATACAAAGACCGGCAAGGTCATATGGTCCAGGGGACAGGGGGTAAAAAGCGAGATTATAGCCGCGCAGGGGGGGGCTGTTGTTTCGGTCCTCGAGGACATAAAACCAGGCGACCAATATAAGACAATAAATGGCTTGAGCGAGATACCCGGCATATCGAATTGGCGTCTGATGGACATCATTCCTACGCGATCCATCCAGGATGCTGCGATATTTTCGCTCGGTGAAAAGATCGTTACCAAGACATTCGGTTTTTATCTCAAGCCAGAAACCGATATGATGATGAACATCATCTTCGAAAATTTCCCGGCCGGTCCCGGGGCGCCGCCTGAGACAAGGCCTTCTGTAGAAGCAACGGATGAAGCCCGCGAGCTTCCGCGTCTCGACGTGATATTGGAATACCTCATGCTCGGTGAAGATGATTTCAGTTCGGAAGTTACTCTCAGGTCTCTTCAAAAGCTGAAGAGCCGGGAGTTCGTGTTCAGGGGAGGGGTTGCGAGGTATGGAGGGAATATCATGGCCGATCTTTATCTTACCGGCGCGCCGGCAAACCACGGCAGCCCATGGCCAACCAGGTTCGATTTGATAAAGAAGGCAGGGCAATCGAGGTTCTATATCGTTTATCCGGAATTCAAGAGGTACATCGAAAGCGACATCGGAAGAACCACCGGACCTGATATAATAAAAGACAAATTGGGAGAAGAGGCCGCTGACGGGCATCCCTGCGACAAATTCAAGGCGGAAGTGACTTCCGCCGGCGGGATACGCCATCAATGGTTTTTGTGGGAGGCTAAAGACATCAAGGGGCTGATTGTCAGGGCGGAGTTCGAGGATAAGTTCACGAGAGAAACTTTCGATCTTAATGATATAACGACCGGCGCTCCGGCTCCTGGATTGTTTGAGGTGCCGGCGGGATACTCAAAAGCCGCCGATTTGATGGAAGTCGTAGGCGAGAAGAGATGAAGACGCCTGCGTAAGGCGTCATACCTTGCATGTTAAAGCAATGAGGGAGGTTCAAGTTTTATGGGAAATTTTTCACGAAGATTAAGGCGCATCCTCGTAAGTTCATTTTTGCTGGTACTGGTTCTTCAAGCCCCTTTCTTTCTAACGTCCTGTTCAACGACAACGACGGGCTCGGTAAAGGAAAACGTAACGCTTACAGGCGAGACCAAGAAACTAAAGGAAGAGGGGCTTAAATATGATGGGCCTCTCTACAATATAGCGATAATAACATTCGCCAACAAGACCCCCGGCAAGGTGCTCGGTGTGGGCGAGGACGCCACCGATATTTTGAGGACCATAGTCAAACAGGCGGGTCTAGAGCCCATAGTCCTTTCAAAGGGCGAGATGCGTCAACAGGAAAAGCTCATAGAGTTACAGCAGTCAGGCGCTCTCAAGACCGGGCTGAAGAATGCGGCGGAGGGCTTTGCGCCGGTTGATTTCAGGATCTCCGGGGCGGTGACGTCTTATGCGGAATACGAGGAATCCTCGGACGTGCTGCTGGCCCAGACCAAGACTCACGTGGCCAAGGTGCAGGTCGATTACGCCCTTGTCGACGTTGCTACCGGCGAGACGCTGGTCGCCGATTCAGGCGTGGGTGAGTATAAAAAGGAGACAGGCGGCATCCTTGGATTCGGCTCCAAGATGACCGAAGACGTAAGCCTGAGGGACGGGGCGCTTAGAGACGCTCTTACCAAGGCGATGGTCGAGATGATAAAGAAACTTAACTCCCTGCCTTTCAAGAGCTATGTACTCGCCGCCGCCGACGGTTCCGTGACCATAAGGGCGGGCGAAAGGAGCAGGCTTCCGATAGGCACGGTCCTTTCGGTCTACCGGCCCGGCCAAAATCTCATCGATCCTGAAACCGGCAGGGTTATTGGAAGAAGTGAAAAGAAGATAGGCGAAATAGCGCTAACGTCGAATCAGGGACTGTATATATCAGAGGCCAGCATAAAATCCGGCGGGGGTTTCAAGGCCGGGGATATCGTAAGACTAAACAAATAGGAGCCGAGATGAAAAAAAGGATATATGCGCCGATTTTGTTATTGGGTCTTCTCGTGGCCGTATTCGGGTGCGCGAAGCCTGCCATAAAGTGCGTTGATCCTGAAGACAATCCCTCGCATCATTATCTTCTTGGCATGAAACTCATCGATGACGGAAAGATCGACGACGCCTCCGCCAAATTCAAGAGAGCCCTTTACTGCAACGACGAGTTCGCTCCGGCTTACGCTGGAGAGGCCATTGCCGGCGCCGTCCGGATAGCTTCCGGGAATGAAAAAATAGAACGGGCCGATTACGACCGGGTCTATCGGAACCTCGATCGCTCATTCAAATATTCCGAGACGAAGGAAGATGAGTTTACGGCGTATGTGAGTTCCATGAGAGTTTATACGGCGCTTAAGCCCGCAAAGTGGCTTTCGAAGGTGGAGAACGATTACAAATATGCCATGAAGCTTAAGGTGGACGAGACCAGGCTCGTCTATTATGACGGGAGGGAAGGAGCCACTTATTTCATGGGGGTGGCGTATCTTGAGGCCGGAAATTTCGAACAGGCAAGGGATATGTTCAGCAGCGTTCTGAGCGTAAGAAGCGACAGCAAGTGGAACGAGCCGGCCGACAGATACTGGAAAAAAACGGATAAGATAGTAAGGGCGCTGGCAGGAACGACCGTGGGAGACGTCGGCAAAAAAATAGCCGTAATGGACTCGGTAAGCAGGGGCGATATGGCGGCGTTACTGGTCGATGAGCTTCATATCAACAGGCTCTTTGCCGGCAGGATCCCGGTAAAGTCGGAGATGAGAAGGAAAAAGCCGGATTTTGTTCCTTCAGATCTCGAAGGCAGCCCCTTCAAGGACGAAGCCCTCGTAATGATCAAGTGGAATATACGCGGCTTTCAGCCGGTATACGACGCCGCGTCGAAATCCTACAGGTTCAAACCCGGCGAGATGATGACGAGGAAGGAGTTCGCGATGGCTCTCGAGGACATCCTCATAAAGATAACGGGGAATGAAGGTCTTGCCTCGGCATTCGTCGGAAATGAAAGATCGCCCTTTCCGGACGTTCCTCCTACGGCTGCCTGGTACAACGCGGTCATGAACGTCACTACCAGAAATATCATGGAAGCCGGGCTCTCCGGAGAGTTCAGGCCTGACGATCCGGTGAGCGGAGCCGAAGCTTTGCTCGCCATAAGGGTATTGAGAGAAAGGCTTAACGTCTATTAGCCGGAAAGGCCGGGCCCAAACCAGGAGAATCGCATGAAAAGGTTATTGGTTTTCCCGCTACTCTTTTTTCTTTTCGTTGCCGTGACGCTTTTTGCGGCCGAGGTCGTGCAGAAGGAGCCTGAGGTTACGGACCTCAGGCAGGCTTTCATATCCGGGACTCTGGTCGTAAGAGGAGACGGGGCTGCCCAGGAGTCGGGAGAAATGACCGAAGCCCAGAAAAAAATCCTGGCGCTCAGGTCGGCGAAGATCGTCGCTTTAAGGGATGCCGTCGAGATGATTAACGGCATCAGGGTGAGCGGGGAGACGACCGTGGTCAACGCGGCGTCGCAATCGGATATAATACATACCGCGGTCAGAGGTTTAATACGGGGGGCTCAGGTAATAAAAGAGACTTATGATCCGGTTTCCGGAGCTGCCGTTGTTTTTGTCTCAGTCCCTCTCACGGGCCCCCACAGCATAACCGGGCAGATTTTGCCGCAGATGGGGCCGATCCTTCCCCAGAAAAACATGGAATACAGGCCGGAAAGCGCCGCCACAGTCAGCGGAGGTTATGATGGCCTTATCGTGGATTGCCGGGATGTTTCTTTCAAACCGGCTCTTGTAAACCGTATCGTTGCCAAGGACGGTGCAGTGATATACGATCCTTCCAGGCTGCCGAAAAATGTACTTGTAGAAAAGGGCGCGGCCGGATATACTGACGGCGTCGGCAAGGCCAGGGCTTTGTTGGCGGCTATGGGGTCGAAAAATCCTCTCGAGGTCAAGGCCGCCGGCGTCATCAATTCGACGGATGCCGAAGTCGCTCCCGAAGATGCAAGCAGTATCTTCAGTTCAAACCAGGACAATAACTACCTTCAGGCGGCAAGAGTGATATTTGTTCTCAGGTAGGGCAAGCGAGCCGTTTAAGTCGAGCCGCGACGCGGTGTCCTTTCGGAGTAATTCAATCTCCCTGCATTCAGGCCGCCTAGATTCCAACAACATGGATTTTAAATCCTTTACTGGTTGAAGTTCACGTCTGGAGCCGGTCGAGATGAAAAGAAAATTACTTGCAGTTTCATTATTCATCTTCCTGATCTTGCAATGTTCGAATGCCATGGCTTTTTTGCATGTTGAAGGAAGATACTGGTTTACGAATCTTAGCGGCGTCACCAACGTGTCGAATGGAGCGGCGGCCGGGACAGGCCTGAGCCTCGTCAACGGCCTCGGCCTGCCGGAACAAAAGGATTTTTGGGAGGCAAGGATCAGCCTCGAGCTCGGCAATCATCAAATCAGGTATGGATATCTGCCGATGCAATGGAGTGGTTCCAGATCTATCGCCGGCACCATTAATTTTAACGGACAGGCGTTCACCGGCAAGATAGATTCGACTCTGAACGCCAATTACCACAGGCTGGGGTACAAATATGATTTTATAAATATTCTGGGAAGCGATGCCGGGGTTATAGCGGAGATTAAATATTTCGATTCGACTATTGGATTGAGCGGTCCGGGCATCCCGGAATCGCGGCGTGAAATATCGGGTTTCTTCCCGACCGTGGGCGCATCGGGCCATTTGGGGTTGCCGTACGGCATGAATTTCGGCGGGGAGCTCACCGCAGGCGGGTTGAGCTATGACAAGTACACGGCCGACGGAGAACTTGCGCTAAATTTCAATGCCATTCCCAATGTCACCATGTCGGGCGGTTACAGGGCCCTGATCGTTTACATGGGCAGGCCGAACGTCAAGGAGCATCTCAATCTAACCGGGCCGTTTGTGCTTATGAGGGCCGGTTTCTAGGAGAAAGCGCGTAATCCATTTTCAGGCCCTTAACTTCCGTAAAGAACGGAGGCGCGGGCGTATGGCCGGTGCAACGAAATATCCGGTATGATCCGCAACATAAACCGGATAATAGTGGAAATTTGTGGATATAATAAATTGCGGCGTGACGAACATGAAACGCGCGGGGATTTCGCAGGATGAAACCGAGAGTGCTTGTAGTCGATGACGACGAACAAAACAGGGCTCTTCTCTCAGAAAAGCTGCTGTTAGACGGATATGACGTTGAGAAGGCAACAAATGGCTTGGAGGCGCTCGCCAAAGTCAGTTCTTTTTTGCCGGATCTGGTACTGCTGGACGTAATGATGCCTGTTATGGACGGATACGAGGCGTTAAGAAGGCTCAAGTCGGATGAAGCGACACGGTACATACCGGTAATCATATTGACCGGAAGAACGGAAATAGACGACAAGGTACATGGCCTCGAGGCCGGAGCCGAAGATTACATCAACAAGCCCTACAGCCTTACGGAGGTGTCGGCGCGGGTTAAGTCTCTTCTAAGCATGAGGGCGCTACAGACGAGGCTGAGGGAGACCGAAAAGATGGCGGCTCTCGGTGAAATGGTAGACGGCATAGCCCACGAGGTCAGAAACCCGCTTACGGCCATAGGAGGGATGGCAAGGCGTCTTTTTGAAGGGGAGACCTCTCCCCAGCACAAATTGTACGCTAAGAACATAATCAGGTCCGTTGAGAGGCTTGAAAGGATGCTGCTGAGGATAGACGAGTACAAAAGCATACTTACGACAACTCTTTCGAGGGGCAACCTGAATGACGTGATCGAGGCGGCGGTGAAAGATATAAGGGAGTTCATAGAAGGGCGGGAAAGAGAGGTCACGATAAGGACTAACCTCATGCAGCGGCCGCCGGCCATCAACATGGATTACGGGAACCTCAAGATCGCGATTTTCAATATATTACAAAATTCCGTCGAGGCGATAGAGAAGAATGGCGAGATCTCAATAGAGTCTTTTCCCGCCATGGACCAGGCGATAGTTGTGAAGATCGTTGACAACGGATGCGGCATCGGCAATGAAGACATAAGGAAGATATTTAATCCGTTTCAGACTTCAAAGATCGAAGGGGCAGGACTCGGTCTTACCATTTGCTACAGGATTATTCAGGACCATGGAGGAGAGATCGAGGTCGAGAGTGAAAAAGGCAAAGGAACCACCGTCACCCTTCGGTTTCACCCGGCCCGCTGACCGAGTTTCAAAACCGTATCTTTTCCGAAATGAAGGTCATCTCTTTCGGGATAGTCGATATTGAAATGCAACCCCCTGGATTCTTTACGCAGCGTGGCTGATCGAATTATGAGATCGGCTACGGTAGCGATGTTCCTTAGCTCTATCAGATCGCCGGTCACGGTGAAATCCCAGTAGTATTCATTGATTTCGTTCTTGACGAGATCGATCCTTCTCTTCGCCCGCTCGAGCCTCCTGTCGGATCTTACTATTCCCACGTAATTCCACATGAATCGTCTTATCTCATCCCAGGTCTGGCTTATGACGACCGCTTCATCGCTTATAACGGCTCCCCTTGTCTCCCACGGCGGAATCGGCGGTATCTCGTCTGCGCCGATTGTGATCTCCTTCGCACTGGCGGAGGCCCTTTCGGCAAAGACCAGGGATTCGAGAAGCGAGTTGGAAGCCAACCTGTTAGCCCCGTGAAGTCCGGTGCAAGCGGTCTCTCCTATGGCGTAAAGTCTTTTAACCGAAGTCCTGCCGTAATCGTCGGTGCCGACACCTCCGCAGGTATAATGAGCGGCCGGCACGACCGGCATCGGCATCGAGGTGATATCGATTCCGAAATCGAGGCATTTGCGGTAAATGTTTGGGAAGCGTTCTTTCAGGAACTTTGCCGGTCTGTGGGTCATGTCGAGGTAGACGCATTCGTCACCGCTTTTTTTAAGCTCAAAGTCAATAGCCCGCGCCACAATATCCCTTGGAGCAAGCTCTGCCATCGGGTGGTGCTTCTTCATGAATGACTCGCCCTTCTTGAGTCTTAAAATTCCACCCTCTCCCCTCAGGGCCTCGGATATCAGAAAACTTTTAGCTTCAGGATGATACAGGCAGGTCGGATGGAACTGGATGAACTCCATGTTTACGATAGGGACTCCGATACGGTATGCCATGGCAATCCCGTCGCCGGTAGCCACGTCAGGGTTGCTCGTATACAGATATACTTTGCCGGCGCCGCCGGTCGCGAGGATTGTCGCCCTGGCAAGGAAAGTGTGTATCCTGCCGGTATTCTTGTCAAGGGCATAAGCTCCCCAGACGGCGTCTTCCTCGATGGGTTCAACGAATTTCGAATGAGAAATAAGATTAATGGCTATATGGTTCTCGTAAACAGCGATGTTCTTGTTCGCCCTTACGGCATTTACGAGAGCCTCCTCGACCGCCTTTCCGGTGAGGTCCTCGGCATGGACGATCCTTCTTTTCGAGTGGCCTCCCTCTTTGCCGAGGTCAAGCTCAACATCGCCATTTGACGTTCTTTTTGTGAACTTGACGCCGTAACCGATAAGCTCCTGTATCATGGCAGGGGCTTCCTTTACGACCATATCCACCACGCTCTTTTTACAAAGTCCGGCCCCGGCTTCAATAGTGTCATTTATATGAGATTCAAAGGTATCTTCCTTGCTTGATACCGACGCGATTCCCCCCTGAGCGTAAAAGGTCGCAGATTCGTTAATTGCTCTCTTTGTAATGAGAGTTACCGACCCGGACAGCGCTGCTTTAAGGGCGAAATTCAGCCCGGCTATGCCTGTGCCTATTACGAGAAAATCGGATTTTATTTCCAAGAAAAAGCTCCATAGAAAAATTATTTTTTAAAGGTTCGAAAAATGCGGCAACGAGCTCGATCGACTCAAGTCGGTTTCGGCAACGTCGTATTTGCAACTTCAGCCAATAAAAATGACAAGGCTCGAGTGCCTGTACCTGCGGCGTACATCGGAAAAAAAGGGAGTGAAGAATAAGTTTATTAAAGATAAAATTACCATTCGCCGATGTATTGATAGAATAATGTAAGCATAGGATAATCCTTTATTCTTGTCAATTTTTTTGATGGATGCAGGAATGAAGCTCATATCGTCTGAGCTGTTCGGATGAATTTTTTAGCCGCCGTTGAAAGACATGATGATAAAAAACTTGCCCTTTTTATAATCGCATTGTAGACTATGCTGTGCGGCGGATATCACAGGCTTTCTCGAGGCAACGTAATTCTTTTAAAAAAAGCGTATTTTCGTGACAGCTAAAACACACATTGCGGTCGTATCTATCCTCCTCCTTTTTTCCGGCAATGCTTTTGCTGATTTTTATTCATATACGGATGCTGAAGGAGTGGTGCACATAACCAACGCGCCGACATCCGCCAGGTACAGATGGATGATGGGCGAAAAGAGGACGCGCTGGCATTCCGTCGAGAACAGGCGGTTTGACGATATAATTAACGACACCGCCGCCAGATACGGCATAGACCCAAGGCTCGTCAGAGCTGTAGTCAAAGCAGAGTCGGACTTCGACGCCCATGCCGTTTCGCGTAAAGGCGCTCACGGATTAATGCAGCTTATGCCGGATACCGCAAGACTTATGGGGGTTAGGGATATTCATGATCCGGAAGAAAATATCGAGGGTGGCGTCAGGAAGCTCAGCACCCTCCTGAAAATGTTTGACTGGAACCTGCATCTTGCCCTTGCCGCTTACAACGCCGGTGAAGCAGCTGTTCTCAAATACCGTGACATACCGCCGTATTCTGAGACCAGGAATTACGTTAAAAGAGTTCTCTATTATTATAATTTATATAAAAATGCGAAAAAATAAGTGTGGGATTAGTTTATATGCACGCTCTGGTTAGAGTGTCGATACTTAACGCCGTCTGATTATATGCAAGGATTTTTTTGCGTACATCGTATGGCGGCTTTATCAGGATACGGGGCATGCCGTCGAGTTCACTGGTGGGCCAATTAAACCTCCCTAACAGTCTTTCAATCGTAAGGATTGGCGCTGCGCCAATCCTTGTGGTTTTGCTGCTATCCCCGGGAAGAGGCTTGAGCGTTATTTCAGCCGTAATCTTCGCGCTCGTTTGCGTTACGGACTGGCTCGACGGTTATCTGGCGAGAAAAAAAGGCATTATAACTTCTCTCGGCAAGTTTCTAGATCCGCTTGCGGACAAGATACTTATAACTACAGCTTTTATCATGCTCATTCCTCTTGGCAGGGTTCCGGCATGGATAGTAGCGCTTATGATAGGCCGGGAGATAGCCGTAACCGGATTGAGAGCAATAGCTTCCGACATCGGGGTAATTATCGGAGCGAGCCGCATGGGAAAATACAAGACAATCGCTCAAATATTCTGCCTTGTGCCGCTTATAGTCAACTACAAGTTTTATGGGATAGACTTCCATGCCCTGGGAACGGCGTTCTTGTTGATAGCGTTTGTTCTTACCATGTGGTCAGGTATGGATTATTTCATTAAATTTTTCAGAACGCATCCTTTGCAAAGTGATTGATAAGGCCGCTGCCTCTCGCTAAACTTTTCATCGTTCATCTCGAATCGTCATCCTGCATCTCGGGCCGAAGACTTCAAAAAAGTCGGTGTGAATTCATCAAACGTGTCATGAAGAGATGCGGGTTCCCTTCTCAAACGGGCAAAAATACTATGAGTGCGCTTATTTCCCGAACAGGACCGCTTTGACCGTCATTGCTTCGTTACCCGTCAATAAGAAAGATTTGCATGAGGCTTAAACTCTACCAGAGGTTTAATCTTTACATAAGCGGTATGCTATTCTTGGGAGTGGTATTTCTTGTTTACCATGACAGGTCGTCAAGCAAACAATTGCTGAATCAAATAGGCCGCAGCGAGGCGCAGAAACTCGGCAGCGCCCTGTACAATCAGCTTTATACCTCTATGAAACTCGGGGGAGGGCGAGCCGAGGATAGAGCCATAATAAACAGGTTCAGAAGGATAAGCGGCATCGATGAAATAAGGCTTATTCACGGCAGTTCTCTTGACAGGCAGTTCGGCATGGAGAAGGATGAGCGGCCACTCGATCAAACGGACCTTGAGGTTCTCAATGGAAAGACTGTCGAATTAATCGAAAGAAATGCCGATGGCCACAGGTCTGCAATGAGATCGG
>JAKAIQ010000058.1 GCA_021825035.1 Deltaproteobacteria bacterium
CCGTGGCGAGCACCGAGCCTCTTACGTCGCGCCCTGCGGCTGCCGCCTTCATCGCGGCTATCCTCCTCGATTGCATACGACACATCTGCCCGGCCCCTATGCCATGGATGCGCGCGCCGCGGGCGAGTATTATGGCGTTGCTCTTCACGTGCTTGCAGACGTTCCAGGCGAAAAGGAGGTCTTCAAGCTCGCTTTCGCCGGGCGCGCGTTCCGTCACCGTCTTGAGGTCGGAGGCGCTCTCCCTGTCGGAGGTCTGAATGAGGACTCCCCCGCATACCTTCTTTATGTCGAGATCGTCGCGGCAGAAGGCGTTGAAGTCCTTTTCGGCGCCGGCGTCCATGACCCTCAGGTTCTTCCTGGCGCCCAGCACCTCGAGCGCGCCTTCCTCGAAGCCCGGCGCCACGACGGCTTCGAGGAATATCCCGGCCAGGGTCTGCGCGGCCTCTTTCGTGACAGGCCTGTTGAAGCCGACGATGCCGCCGAAGGCCGAGACCGTGTCGCACGCGTGGGCCGCCGCATAGGCCGCGAGGATGCCGTCCCTGGACATGGCGGCCCCGCAGGGATTGTTGTGCTTTATTATGACCGCCGCGGGCTCGTGGAATTCGCGGATAAGCCGCATGGCGGCGTCGATGTCGAGGATGTTGTTGTAGGAAAGCTCCTTTCCCTGGAGCTGGCGCAGGCTGCCGATGCCGCCATCGGCGTCCCTTGACCTGTAGAACGCGGCGCTCTGATGCGGGTTTTCGCCGTACCGCAGGTCCTGCGCCTTTTCAAACTGGATGGTGAAGACGTCCGGGAATTTTTTCCGCTCCTCTATCTCCGGCACGCCCGGCGTCGAGCCGAGGTAGTTGGAGATGGCCGCGTCATAGCGGGCGGTGAGGGCGAACACCTTTTTCGCCAGGCCGAACCTCGTCTTCGCGCCGAGACAGCCGTTCTTCTCGCCCATCTCCTTCACTATATCCCCGTAGTCGGCCGGATCGACGACAACCGCCACGTCGTTGTAGTTCTTCGCCGAGGCCCTTATCATGGTGGGCCCGCCTATGTCGATATTTTCGATGGCGTGTTCGAGCGCGCACCCTCCGGCTATCGTCTTCTCGAAGGCATAGAGGTTCACCACGACCATGTCTATCGGGGGTATGTCAGAGGACTCCATCTCCTTTTGATGCAGTTCGTTGTCGCGGATGCCGAGAATGCCGCCGTGGATCTTGGGATGGAGGGTCTTGAGCCTTCCGTCGAGCATCTCCGGAAAGCCGGTGTAGGAAGATATCGGGATGACGTTTACGCCGGATTTCTTGAGAAGCTCGGCGGTCCCTCCGGTCGATATGATCTCCACGCCGTGCCCGCCGAGCTTCCTGGCGAACTCGACTACGCCCGTCTTGTCCGTGACGCTTATGATGGCCCTGCGGATCTTTTTCATGATAAACGGCCTTTCTTGAAGATTTTTTTAATCCTTTTCCGGTATGCTCCCGGCCCTTTGGGGCCGATCGAACGCCCCGCATGGCCGGGGCTAAAAATTCATGCCCCTCATGAACTCGTCCTGAAAGCGCGCGCTCCCGGAGAGCGACACGTATTTCGCCGCTTCCGCGAGCCCTTCGGCCTCTTTCCTTTTTTCATCCGACGCGAGGGCGAGCACGGCCCCGTCGAGAGCGGCGTCGCCGACGGCTTCAACCTCCCAGCGCGGGTCGAAAAGCCCTATCGCCGTCAGGCCGTCTTTTTTAAGGCTGCTTCCGAAGGCGCCGGCGACAAAGACTTTTTTAATTGAGCCCGCCTCAACCCCCGCCTTTTTCAGAAGAAGGGTGATCCCGGCCTTCATGGCCGATTTGGCGGTTTGCAAGGCCCTTATGTCCTCCTGGCAGAGGCTTACTTCGCCGGAGGCCCCCCTGTACAGAACGAAGGAATTCCCGCCTTTTTCCTCCCGTATTCTCGCGGACAGGTTGGTCGTCACCTCGGAGCGGTCTTTTATCCTGCCGGTCGAGTCTATGACTCCGGCCTTTACGAGCCCGGCCACGGCGTCGATAAGTCCCGACCCGCAGATGCCTTTGGCCGGCGGCGGGCCGATGACGTCAAGCGTTACCCTGTCGCCGTCGAACCGCACGCCGCGAATAGCCCCTTTTCGGGCGGTCATCCCGAACCTTATCTCCCCGCCTTCAAAGGCCGGGCCTGCCGCGGCTGAGGCGGCGTAGATCGCGCCTTCGATTGCGAGCATTATCTCGCTGTTCGTCCCGATGTCAACGGCAAGGACGCATTCCTTTCCGGCAAGGCCGAGGGCAAGGGCCGCGGCCACGGCGTCGCCTCCCACGAATCCGCCGATAAGCGGGAATACATAGAGCAACGCATCCGTCTCCAACCCTATCTCCGACGCGCAAAGCGTCCTCCCCTTCTTGAAGGACGGCCTGTACGGCGGCCTTGAAAGCGCATCCAGCGGGATATTAAGGAGTATATGCTCCATCACCGGATTGCCGGCCGCGGCAATCTCCGTCACGCCGCCGGGCGCAAGCTCCCTCATGAGGGCGTTCATGGCGCCGGCGGCGCTTGCGGCAAGCTCCCTCAGGCGGCCGGGCGAATCCCGCACGACCTGTATCCTCGATAGCACGTCCGCGCCCCATTCGGCCTGCGGATTCGGCAAAGAGGCGGCCTTGACGACCGAACCGTCTGACATGTTCACGGCGGCGGCGGCGATAGTCGTGGTCCCGACGTCAAAGGCGACGCCGAGGCCTTTTTTTTTATATTGTATCCGATGGCTGGTTTTCAAGTAAATTCCAAAAGCCCTGATAAAAAAGACGCGTCTTGCCGTCGCCGCGCCGCGGGCTTCGACGGAACGCCCGCGCTCCGCGCCTCCCCGCAAAATTCAGGCAACACATGATTTTATCCCGAAACGCGGCGAATTTAAAGCCTTTTTCGCGGCAAGCCGCGCGATGCCGATAACTTCCATAAGGAAGTTGCCGCGCGCAAGGCATCGGCCCTGAAAAGTTGAACTATGCCGCCTACCGAAAGGCGCTCTAAGGATGTCTTCCCGGCTCACAGCGCCACCGGAGGCGCGCTGCTCAGGAGGTACTTGAGGTCCTCGTCGTCGAACTGGAAGCCGAGGCCGAAAAATCCGCTCCTGAGGTCCTTGTTCACGAAGTTGTCGTAGCCGGCGTCGAGGAAGAAGTACTTGCTTACGTAGAAGGTTGCCCAGGTCTTCAGGTGGGGATGGGCTTCCCTGGTGAAGTCGAAGGCGTCAAGGGAGAGCTTGAGCCTGTCGCCAAGCATATTTATGTCCATTCCCGCGCCGCCGGTTGACTCGATGATGCCGCCTCTAAGGGTCACCATGCGTATCCTCTTGGCTATTTCGGCGGAGAACTTGAGGGCGTCGGTTATCTGCGTCTGCTGCGTCGTGGTGGTCACGCCGCCGACCACGTCGGTCGTGGTCGTCCTGTTCAGCTTGCCGTTGGGGTCGTCGACCACTTCGAGCAGGTAGTACTTGTCGCTCTCAGGCTGTATCCGGAGGCTGAAGTAGCTCTTCGTGTTCCTCCTGTCGTAGAGATACTCGCCGCGGTAGCCTATGAACGTGCGGAAGCTTTCCTTTTTTTCAATGTAGTCGTTTATGCCGGTTATGGTCTTGTCGAGCTTATCGTGCAGGTCGGGGTCGTTCACGAGCTTGCCGAGCGTCCCCTCCCCCTTGTCTATCTTGGTGGCGATGCTGTTTACGGAGTTCACCGTACTGGCGACGCCGGGGCCGATCACGTTCGTCATCTTGTCTATCGCGGCCATGGCCTCCTGCATCTTGATGGAGGCGACCTTCAGGTTCTCTATCCCCTCCTTCAGACCGCTCCTGTTCTCGGATATCATCTGGTTGAGGTTGTCCGAGGTCTTTGCCATGGAATCGTTCAGGTTCTTGAGCGTCGCCCTGAGGTCTTCGGTTATGACGGGGCCCTGGGTCTTGAGGAGCGCGGTGAACTCGTCGAGGTTCGACATTATGTGGCCGACCCTCTCGTCATTCTGGGAGATCATGTGGTTGACCCTGTCCGATATCTCCTCTATGTTCGTGACGATGTTCCTTATCGTCTGCTCGCCCGCCGGCCCGCCGAGCACCTTGTTGAGGGATTCCGAAATGCCCTTTACGTCGACCGCCACGTCGTTCAGCGTGGTCATGAGCTTGTCCATGTCCACGTAGGTGGCCGTCCTCGTTATCGCCTCCCCGTTCTTGAGGGGCGGGGCGTTGGGGGAGCCCGGAATGAGTTCCAGGTACTTTTCTCCGAGGAGGCCCTTGGCAGTAAGCGCCGCCGTGAAGTCCCTGCCTATCCTGACGCCGTGGTTTATCCGGAGCACGAGGTGGGCCCTGTTGTTCCGCAGGTCGATCTCCCTGACCTTGCCGACCTCGACGCCGGCCACCCGGACGGACGCCCCCCTGTCGAGGCTGTCGGCGGAATCGAAGTCCACGGTAAGGGTGTATTCGCTGCCCCTGCCGAACCTGATGCCGCCGAGACGGAACGCCATGTAGACGAGGACTATCAATCCGAGCAGCACGAAAAGGCCGACCTTGGCCTCCGGACTCAGTTTTAACGTGTCTTTTTTCATCCTGTTGTCTTTAAGAGCGTATGCGGGCCATGCGGCGCGCTTTGGCCGCGGCTTCCGTCAATACGCCTTCAGCGGCCCCTGCGCCCTGCCTTCAAGGAACTGCCTGACGATGGGGTTCTCGTTCGACTTCATCTCCTCGACCGACCCCTCTTCTATTATCCTGCCGCCGTGGAGCATGGCTATCCTGTCCGCTATCTTGTACGCAAGTGTGATGTCGTGGGTTATGACCGCGTAAGTAGTATGCAGCGCCTGCTGGGTTTCAAGGACAAGGTCTGCGATGGAATCGCTCATTACCGGGTCGAGCTCCGACGTCGGCTCGTCGAAGAGCACTATCTCCGGGTCCATGACTATCGCCCGCGCGAGGCCGACCCTTTTTTTCATGCCCCCGCTCAATTGCGCCGGCATGAGGCTCTCGACGCCTTCGAGCCCGACGCGCCGGAGCTTTTCCCCGACTATCTTCAAGACCTCCTCGTCGTCGAGGTTCGTGTGCTCGACGAGCGGAAAGCCGATGTTCTCCGCCACGGTCATCGAGTCGAAGAGCGCCGCGCCCTGGAAGAGCATGCCGAAGCGCTTCCTGACTTCGTTCAACTCCCTTTCCCTGAGCGCGGTCATGTCGTCGCCGTCGATCAGTATCCTGCCGGAATCGGGCTTCATAAGCCCTATTATGTGCTTTATGAGAACGCTTTTCCCCTCGCCGCTCCTTCCGATGATGACGGTTATCTTTCCCTTTTCTATCGTCAGGTTCACGCCGTCGAGGACGTCCCTGCCCTGAAAAGACTTCTTGAGGTCGATAATTTTTATCATAGTCGCGCTAAACTATCAAGCGTCGTGCCCTAATACGTCATAAGGGAGGAAAGGAGATAATCCGACATGAGTATGAGGATGCTTCCCATGACGACTGAGCCGGTGGCCGCCCTTCCGACGCCCTCGGCGCCGCCTTTCGCGTAAAAGCCGTGGAAGCAGGCCACGGTCGCGGTTATCACGCCGAAAACAAGGGATTTCTTGAGGCCGTAGAATATGTCGTGCACGGTGACGAAATCCATTATCCTTCCGGTATAAACCGCGGAGTTTATGCCGAGGAACTTGACCCCCACCACGTATCCCCCGACCACGCCGGAGAAATCCGCTATTATCGTGAGAAGCGGGAACATCGTCACCCCGGCTATCACCCTCGGCGTCACCAGGTATCTTACGGGATTTACGGCCATGGTGACGAGCGCGTCTATCTGCTCGGTCAGCCTCATTGTGCCGAGTTCGGTCGCCATGGCGCTCCCGGCCCTTCCGGTGACCATGAGGCCGGTGAGCACCGGGCCGAGTTCCCTGGCCATGCTGAGCGCGACCGTTGGCGAGACGAGGCTTTCGGCGCCGAACCTCTTGAGCGCGTTAAAGCTCTGGAGCGCGAGCACCATGCCGGTGAACGTCCCGGTAAGGATGACGACGTACACGCTTTCGACGCCCACGAACGACATCTGCTTGAAGATGTTCCTGAGCTTTACCGGGGGCACGAAGGCGAACATGACGGCCTGCCCCAGCATAATGGCCATGCTTCCGGTGGCGTTCACGACCCCATCGGCGCGCCTCCCGACGGCCTCGAGAAATTTCATTATCATACGTATATCCTCGGGACCCGCGCCGAGATGTTGCAGAATATCTCATAGCTTATGGTCCCGGCCCTGAACGCGACCTCCTCGGCGGTGATTTCGTCGCCTCCCTGCCTTCCGATGAGGACGGCCTCCGACCCTATCCTCACGCCCGGTATCCCGGTAACGTCGCACATGGTCAAATCCATGCAGACCATGCCGACAAGGGGCGCCCTCTTTCCTTCGATTAAAGCCTCCCCGACCCCGGAAAGCCTCCTCGGCAGCCCGTCGCCGTAGCCTATGGGCAGGGTCGCTATCACGCTCGGCCTTTTCGTCACGAAGGTCCTGCCGTAGCTTACGGGAAACCCCGGCCCCACGCTTTTGAGGTGAAGCACAGCGGTCTTCAGCCGCATGACGGGCCTCAGCTCCATCTTCTCGCGCAGGCGCCCTGCCGGGTATGAGCCGTAGAGCATTATCCCCGGCCTTACGAGGTCGAGGCGCGACGCGGCGTAGTCGATCGCGGCGGCGCTGTTGGCCATGTCCACGTAATCCGGGGTGAAACCGAGCTTCTTTATCGTATCGACGGTCTCAAGGAAGGCCTCGAGCTGGCGGCGCGAGAATTCCCGGTCGTCCGACTCGGCCTCGACGAAGTGCGACAGCACGGCCTCGACCCTGAGGCCGGAAAACTCGCGAAGCTTCCGGAAAAAGGCGGCCGCCTCGTGCGGAAGCACCCCGATGCGGCCCATGCCGGTGTCTATCTTTACGTGTATCCTTTGCAACGCGCCGATTCTTTTCGCCTCGTCGTTTATGAGGCGCGCGGTGTCGAGGTCGAAGACGACGGGCGTGAGGCCGAGGCCGATTACGTCCCTTATCTGCCCCGGATAAACGCCGCCGAGAACGGCTATCGGGCTTTTTATGCCCGCGTCGCGGAGCCTTGCCCCTTCTTCGGCGATAGCGACGCCGAAAAGCTCGCACCCCAGGCCCGCAAGCACCCTTGCGACCTCGATGTCGCCGTGGCCGTAGGCGTTGGCCTTGACGATCGCCATGACCTTGATCTCGCCGGGCATGGCCTTCCTCAGCTCGCGGTAATTGAAACCGAGCGCGCCGGTGTCGATCACGGCAGAAGTCGGCCTCTTGTCCAATTTCTTTCTCCTTGCCCGCGGCCGGTCAAAACAGCCGAAAAAGCCCGGCACAGATACTCAATAGCACCACAGGGGGCGGTCTGTAAAGGAAAAACGCTATAAGGGACTTTCCGTGCTCTGGAGGGGATTTCCGTCAATCTCTGCCGGGAACGAGCGCGCCCATCCCGGGAGCGAGCGCCTTTTCGAGTTTTTTGAGCGCCCCGGCCTCTATCTGGCGCACGCGCTCCCTGGTGAGGCCGAGTCTCTCGCCAAGGCTCTGGAGGCTTTCCGGCTCGTCGGTCATTACCCGGTTCTCGATTACAAGCCTCTCCCTGCCGTCGAGCCTGGAGAGCGCATGGTTTATTTCCCTGCCCGCAAGGGCGCCCTCCTCCCTGGCCGAAACGATCTCCTCGGTTCCGGGACGGGTGTCGCGGAGCATGTCGAGATGCGTCGCCATCCCGCCCTCGGCCATGGGATTGTCGAGCGAGAGCTCGCGGCCCCCGTCGCTCAGGCCCGCCTGAGAAGCAAAACCCGCTTCCTCAGCAATATCGGATGCGTTCTTTTTGTAAAAGAGCCGCCGCTTGAGCGCCCTGGAGTTGCGCTTCACGAGGCCGGTGGTCTTGAGGATGAAGTCCTGGATAAACGACCTTATCCACCATGTCGCGTAGGTGATAAGGCGGAAGCCTTTGTACGGGTTGAATTTTTTAACCGCGGTCATGAGGCCGATATTGCCTTCCTGAATGAGGTCGGCGAGCCTGCACCCGTAATTGCGGTACTCGAAGGCTATCTTGACGACGTACCGGAGGTTCGCGGTGACGAGCTTTTTCGCGTCGTCAAGGTTCTTTTCCCTGTAGTAACGCTCCGCTACCTTGAACTCCTCCTCCTGCGAAAGCACGGGAAAACGGTTTATCTCACAAAGATAACTCTCTATCGAATCCGCCAACGCCAGCTGATTCATACGCCGCCTCTATTATAATGAGCCTCCCCGGCTTGCCGCATGGCATGAAACCTCCATAAGCGGTCTCAGCCGCAACCGGGGGATCGGCCATCGACCCTGAACGAACAAGGCCCTTTTGCGCCAGGTCGATATGTGCGCCAATTTATTATAAAAATCTTCGACATAATTGTCAAGCGCGGCTCTTGCGGCAACGCGGGCGGCCACGGCGATGCGCCTGCCGGGATTGCCGAACGGATCGACCCAAAGAAAGCCGCCGGGCAAGGCATGGACTCCGCCCGGCGGCGTAAGCGTCGAAAAGCCTGCGATTCTTGACAAGGGTGTATTTCCGGCGATACTTTTTATGTAGCGGGCCTTGCGGCGATGGATGCCCGCTATCCCCGGCGAACAGGCGGCATTTGCGAACATTCATCGATGCCTGTCCTTTTTTGATGACTACTTCACGAAAGAGCGCGGACAAAGCGGACGGCGGGATGAAAAAGATACCGATTTATATAGCCATTCTGCCGATCATTTTGCTATTTGTCTCGGGGTGCGGGAACGGCGCAAGCAACGGGAACCCGTTGGCCGGAGGGTTTCGCGCTCAACAGGTGTCTTCAGGCGATTATCACGCCTGCGCCATACAGGGCGGCGGCATCGTCATGTGCTGGGGCGCGAACGGCTCCGGGCAGCTCGGAAACGGTAGCGCCACAGGGTCGGTCACGCCCGTGCGGACGAGCAATATCGCAAACGCGACGCGGGTTTCCGCCGGAGGGGCGCATTCATGCGCGTTAATCAACGACGGCACAATCCGGTGCTGGGGGGATGACGGTTTCGGCCAGTTGGGAAATAACGCCACGCTGCCAGCCCTGACGCCGGTTCAGGTGGCGGGCGTTGCCGGAGCGGTCGATATTTCGGGCGGCGAGGGCCACACCTGCGCCGTCATAAGCAACGGCACCGTCTGGTGCTGGGGGCTCAACGACTACGGCCAGCTCGGGAACGGCACACAGACCACCGCATTCACCCCGGTGCGGGTCAGCTCCATCGGGACGACCCTTCCGAAAGCCGTTTCAGTCTCGGCGGGCGGCGCGCACACGTGCGCGCTCCTCGCCGACGGGTCGGTCTTCTGCTGGGGGAACAACAGCTCCGGCCAATTAGGCAACGGCGCCTCGTTCACGAACACGCCCCCGTCCCCGGCGATCTCGACCACCCCGATCCAGGCCAACCTTACGGGCGTTAGCGCAACGGCCCTGTCAGCGGGCGCCGACCATACGTGCGCCGTCATGAGCGACAGTACGGTAAGGTGCTGGGGCGACGACACTTTCGGCCAGCTCGGCATCCCGTACACCGTTATCGGCGTCGGCCCCGGCGTAATCACCTTTTCGACATTCCCAGTGCCCGTGACCGGCCTTTCAAACGCCATAGGCGTTACGGGCGGCCTCCGCCATTCATGCGCCACGGTCTCCGGAGGCGTCCGGTGCTGGGGCGACGATTCATCCGGCCAGCTCGGCAACGGGGCGTTTTTCGGCCCGGCCCCCGTTGACCCGATTAACCTTCCAGACACGACATGGTCGCCCGTAAGCGCAATAGGCCTTGCCGCCGCCACGGGGGTAAGCGCCGGGTCGCTTCATACCTGCGCCCATCTTTCAAACGACGTCATAGCCTGCTGGGGGAACAATACCTACGGCCAGCTCGGAAGCGGCGGCTTTTCGGCCTCGGCCATCCCCCTCGGCGTGACCGACTGACCTTTCAGGGACGCTCACCGGCAAGGGGCCGCCTAACGCGGTTCTTTGTTCGCCTTTTCAAAGAGTTTATGTTATCAATGAACCGCCGCGCGGCAGGGCGCGGGGTATCGGAACCTCCATTATAATGAAGCCGCGGGGCGCGGCGCCCTGGGATCAACCCTAAAAATATTAAAAAAAATCGAAAAAGATGGTATGATGTGCGGATGATATATCTCGATAACGCCGCCACGTCCTTCCCGAAGCCTGAGCCGGTTTATCGCAGGGTTGACGACATACTCCGCAGGATAGGCGGGAATCCCGGAAGGGCGGGCCACCGCATGGCCATCGAGGCGAACAGGGTCGTCTTCCATGCGCGCGAGCTCGTCTCAAGGCTGATAAACGCGCCGGACTCTTCGAGGGTCTCGTTCACTAAAAACGCGACCGAGGCGTTGAATATCGCCCTTAAAGGCCTCCTGAAGAACGGCGGCCACGCCGTCACCACGACCTTCGAGCACAACTCCGTTGTCAAGACCCTCGCGAGGCTCGAGGCCGCGGGCATATCCGTAACGAAGGTAAGGCCGGACAGGGAAGGCTTCATCGACGCCGACGACTTGCTGAAGGCCGTAAGGAAGGACACGAAGGTCGTCTGCGTCGCCCACGCGTCGAACGTCTTCGGCGCG
>JAKAIQ010000059.1 GCA_021825035.1 Deltaproteobacteria bacterium
TAAGGGGATATGTTGCCGAGGCGATGCACGGTGATTTCAGCCAGGCCCAGAGGGAGGCCGTGCTTAAAAAGTTCAGGGAGTCACGGGTGGACATGCTGGTGGCTACGGACGTTGCGGCAAGGGGACTCGATATAAGCGACATCTCTCATGTTGTAAACTTCTCGATACCTCAGAACCCAGAGTCTTATGTTCACAGGATAGGGAGAACCGGAAGGGCAGGCAGGGAGGGCGTTGCCATCACTTTTGTGACTCCGCGGGAGGATAAGCAATTCAGGCTTATAAAGGCCGTCTCCAAGGCGCAAATAAAGAAAGGAAAACTTCCTACCAAAGAAGAGGTGACCGAGGCCAGGTTTGCCAACCTGAAAGAACGGATACATGAATTTATAGACGACAGGCGGTTCGAGAGGTTCCTCAATCTCGCCGAGAAATTGACGAGCGAGATGCAGCCCATCGAGGCAACTGCCGCTCTTCTTAAATTCGTGCTCGAAGGTTTCGATACCGGTGCCGTCCATGATGAGGGTATTTCACTCGATGAGACAGGCGCTTCTCCGGGCATGGCCAGACTGTTCATGACTATCGGCAGGGAACAGGGCATTAAGCCTGGAGACATAGCCAGGGAGATCTCCAAAAAGGCGGGCTTGCCGTTCAGCGCCATAAAGGGCGTAAACATTTTTGAAAAATTCACTTTCGTCGAAGTGCCGAGAGAAGCCGCGGAAAAGGTTATTGAGTTCATGCATCAGTCCATTATTTCCGGATGGAAGGTCGCTGTCGCTCCGGCCAGGCCAAGATCAAGAGATGCCGCCGGGAACGGGCCTGGACACAGAAGGCGTTGAACAACGCGCATAGACAACTATAGGTTTTGCCGATAGCAGCCGGCGCTTTTTCAAATGCCGGCTTTCGATCCACATCAATTTGACAGCCGCTTCATCGCTGACAGGAGTTTCATGTTTTATGCGGCTCAATAGAATACTCGTGCTCGCACCGCGCCTCCCTTATCCGGTCATAGGCGGGGATAAACTTCGCATTTACAATATATGTAAGTATCTTGCCGATGCCGGTAACGACATCACACTCCTGTCATTCGTTACCGATGAGAAAGAGGCGGATGTGGCCTTAAATCATGAGGCCGGCAAGATATTCTCTAAGATATCAACCGTCGTACTCAAGAAAAGAAATTCTTACCTGAATTCGTTCTTCGGCATTTTTTCCGGAAGACCTTTACAGACTCATTACTACGCATCGCCGGAGATGGCCCTGACAATTGACAGGGAGCTGAATTTACGTCCTTATGACGCCGTTCTTGCTCATCTCATCAGAATGGCTCCCTATGTCATGAACGCGAGACTGCCGGTCAGTACCAGGAAGGTCATCGAGATGACCGACGCCATATCGCTAGCTTACGCGAGGAGCAGGGATCATGGCGGCAAATCGTTTCTCGGAACCGTCTATAACCTGGAAGAGGAAAGAGTGGCAAACTACGAACGGCTGTGCCTCGAAAGATTTGACGACGCGGTCGTTGTTTCTTCGGTTGACAGGGATCATCTTCTGCATCATACGCGCGAATCGCTGGAACGCAGGCTAAGGGTCATTCCGAACGGAGTATCGGTTAAAGAAAATGTTCTTACATCGTCTTTCGATCCGGATCTTATGATCTTCATAGGCAACATGAGAACCCATCAGAATACCGACGCGGTTCTATATTTCATAAGGGCAATATATCCGCTTATAAAGGCCAGACGCCCACGGGCAAAGTTTCGCATTATCGGGTGCGAGCCGCGCAGGTCGATCAGGGCGTTTCATGGGAAAGACGGCATAGAAGTCACCGGGTTCGTGCAAGATGTCTGGCTCAATGCGAAGGATGCTTGCGTGGCCGTATGTCCCATCAGAGTCGGGGCCGGCGTACAAAATAAGCTTCTGGAATCAATGGCTATGGGCATTCCGTCAGTCACCACGTCGGTGGGACTTGAGGGCATTGACGCTGTTTCAGGCCGACATCTTTTAACGGCTGATTCGCCATCCGATTTCAGCGAGCAGGTCCTCAGGTTGATGGAAAATAAAGATTTGCGAATGGGGATAAGCCTGAATGGCCTGGATTTGATAAGGAGAAAATATGGCTGGGAAACGCAACTCAAACCATATAAGGATATTTTTGAGAGGATTTGATTCGGGAATGTATTAGAAGGAGTATGATGAATTATCCTACATAAGCGGCGGAAATTCCGTTAACCGGAATAAATCGCTTGAGAACCGGCGTGTGGTTAGAGAGCGGGTCTGTTTTCGAGTCGTCCGGAGAAAAAGCCGATTTCCCGGAAAGAAAATCAAAATTTCGGTTCCCCATCCACGATTATCTCGGATTTCTGTCCAGCCCTGAAGACCTCGAGAGTGGGCCTGAAGAATATGAAATCTTCATGAAAGGGCACGCTCACCTTACCACCGAACGAGGAATTGTCACCAAGCGCAATATGCACGGTGCCGAGTATTTTTTCCGTCTCGAGGATATTGTCGGGCCTTTTGGCCTTGTCGTTAGTCCCAATGCCGAGCTCCGCTATATTCCCGAACAGAGGGTTGTTAAGGATTTTTTCCTTCAGGCTGAGTGCGAAAGCGCTATCGCCCTTGACCGCGACGACTCGTCCATTCTTAACGTCAAGTTCTATGGATTCCGCGAGTTTCCCAGTCGGCGCCCATTCGAGCACGAGAATGCCCTCGGCCGTGCCCTCAAGAGGGGCGAGGAACGCCTCTCCAGCCGGGAGGTTGCCGAAAGCTCCCGGCTTGACCAGTATGCCGGTATCGGCCAATATGTCCCGGTCCTTCATGGAAAAGCAGATCGATGTCCCATTGTGAGATGTTATGAATATCATGTCGCCGCCTGTCATCATATCTACTATCCGGTTTGTTCTACACTCAACTTCTTTCCAGTCGGCGGACATGGCTCCAACCAGCATTGACCTTTCAAAGAGCGGCATGCTCGCGTATCTTACGCCGAGGCATCTCGTAAGATAATCTCTGAACCTTGTGTGGGAAGTGGAGAAGTTGGAAAGCGCTATTATTGCGTTTGGCGAGTCTGCCAGTCCTGTGATTATCGACTCCCCGGCCCTGAGGTCTTTTGCGTCAGCTGTTTTATTCAGGATTTTTTCAAGCAGGCCGCCCTTTTTCAGTTCTGCGATTGTTTTTCCGCCAAAGGCCATCTCCCAGAGTTCCGCGGGCGGCTCTTTGCCGTGCTCCATCTGCGATGCATATTCGGCATAGGTTATATTGCAGTATTCTTTGCCGGCTTTCGCAATCTCTTTTACGGTGTCTTTGAGCGATTCTCTTCTTCTTCGGTCGGCATCCGATAAGATTTCTTCGCCCCTGATGATGTCCGTAAAGACGAGGACCTTTTCATCTTTTCTCACCCCAAGGTTTACGGTAAATATTTTTTTTACCGCGTCGTCGGTAATCGCCGTCTCCACGGAATTAGCCCCTCTCGTTATTAAATTCAAAAACTATGTTACCATTCCCATCTTTTTTGTCAATTTTTCTTATATCGTATTTTTTTGGCGAGTTTGTCTTTTTGTTCAAAATATTGACATATTTTTTTTTATTATATATAATGCGTCAAAAATTTGCGCACACCTGGAGTGTCCTTATGATAGAGCGCACCATACTTCTGGTAGAAGATGAAGATTATTTAAGGGAAAATCTTTCTGAGATCCTCGAGCTCCACGGCAACAGAGTTGTCGCCGTCCCAAGCGGCGAAGGCGCCATCGAAGCGGCTCGAAAGAAGAATTTTGGCGTGTTGCTTACGGATCTTAAACTGCCGGGGATCGGCGGCATAGAAGTAATACGCTCCATAAAAAACATTAATCCAGCCACCGCGTGCATCATCCTTACGGGGTTCGGTTCAATAGAGTCTGCGGTTGACGCAATGCGGGCCGGCGCCTTCACGTATCTTAAGAAGCCATTCGAAAAGTCGGAGCTTCTCGTAATCATTGAAAAGGCATTCGAAGTCCATTCCCTGAAAGAAGAAAATTCCAAGCTGAAAAGCGATCTGAGGGATAATTGCACATCCGCCATTATCGGCACCAGCGTTGGGATACAAAAAGTAAGAGATTTGATAGAGAAGGTGGCGGATACCGATTCTACCGTGCTTATTCTCGGCGAGAGCGGGACCGGCAAGGAACTTGTTGCCAGGGCGCTTCATTATGGAAGCAGCCGAAGCGCCAAGCCGTTTGTGCCTATAAACTGCGGAGCCATCCCTGAGGACCTTCTTGAGAGCGAATTGTTCGGATATGAAAAAGGCGCTTTTACAGGAGCCATTGCCACCAAGATAGGGCGATTCGAGGCCGCCGATTGTGGGACGATCTTCCTCGACGAAATAGGGGACATGAGTCCTGGTTTGCAGGTAAAGATACTCAGGGTTCTTCAGGAAAAAGAGTTTGAAAGGGTCGGAGGGCGTAATACCATAAAAGTCGATGTGAGGGTTGTTGCAGCTACTAACCAGGACCTTGAACAGGCCGTTGAGGAGAAAAGGTTCAGGAAGGACCTTTTCTACAGGCTGAATGTCATACCTGTAAACCTTCCTTCATTGAGGGAAAGGCGTGAGGACATTCAAATTCTTCTCCATCACTTCATCGGAAAGATCTCCGGGAGGCGGAAAAAATCCATAAAGGGCGTTACGCAGGAGGCTGTAAAGATATTCGAAGCCTATGACTGGCCCGGCAATATCCGCGAACTTGAAAATCTTGTAGAGAGGCTCATGGTATTAAAGGAGGATGGTAGTTTAATAGATCATGAGGACCTACCGGATAAGATCGGGAAGTCTAATGCGGAACAGTACAGGAACGGAGGAGTGGAGTTGCCGCACGATGGAATCGATTTTAATGCCGTTGTCGATAATTTCGAGAAAAATCTTATTCTGAGCGCTCTGAGGCGGGTGAACGGGGTAAAGAAGAAGGCCGCCGAATATCTTAATATCAACAGGACCACTCTCATTGAAAAAATGAAAAGAAAGGGACTTATCGACTCGTTAAAGACATCCGATTCTTTTGATTAGCTCATTGAATGCTTGCCCGTCTTTAAAAAGGCGGGCAAGGCAGGCGGTGCGGATGAGCATTCCTTGAGAAACCCCACAAACAGAGTATCGCTGCGTTAGTCATATCCTTGACACTTATTATCAGAACTGTCAATTAAAGGAATATCCCCATCAAAAGCTCTTCTCTAACTATTCTTGTATATTTCTTCCAATGGCTTGAAATACCGAGATTTTTTTATTGCGGTTGCGTAGCCTTACCTTGAGGCGTATTCTGGCACAGTTGTTGCTTTTATTCTTTTATCGATCAACTCCGCTGGAATGGCGATGATGAAAAAGAAAATATCGGAACGAAATCCTAATGCGCTGAAAACCGGTTTTCTAATAACGGTCATGCTCCTTCTTGTTATTCTACAGGCAAAGACCGGCAGTCCATCCATGCGTACAAAAAAAAGCAGGCCCGATAGCGTCAAGAAAACCGAAGAGACACGGCAAGCGTCTCAGCCGTTCGGCCTCGATGACGACTGGAGATGGGCATACAGAAAAGAGGTTGTGTCGAGACTGCGCCAAGACGCGCTCAAATCCGACGACCTCGAAAAAGAAGTCGTCAAAAGTGCATTGGGGCTTTCTTCATCTGATAGAGAATACATCATACGCGAGGCCGGTTTTCTTATTGCGAGTCTCAAGGCAGGCGGCCAGAAAAGGAAGGCCGACGAATTCAAGAAGATAATCGCTTTTTATGAGGGTGATAAGAACAAACGCGAACTCATTGATATTTCTACCGATGATCCCGGTTCTGAAGCGTCGTTTGCCGCACAGTTTCTGGTTGGTGTTTATTACGCGAAGAATGGCTTTTTTCCGGAGGCATCGGGCTATTTCAATAAGGTCTCCCGTGAATCAAAGGATGGTTTCATCAAGGCGGCTGCCATTTATAAAGAAGGACAGTTGATGTTTTTTGAGAACCGGTTCAGTGACGCCGTTTCCACGTTTGAGAAGGCTGTGAGAGCGGGATCAATTGAGGCGAGGCTCTGGCTTGCCAACGCTCTTCTTTTAAGAGGCGAGACGGAAAAAGCATGGAAGATATATGAGAAAAATTCCACTGACCGGAATATAAGCGATCCGATTACCCTTATGAGCATCGGAGACATAAGCGCAATAAAGGGGGATTTTTCGACCGCAAGAAATATTTTCAACCGACTCGCCGCGAATTTCAAAAAAAGCAAATTCATTGCGGCCTTTTTTACTTTGAAGTCAGGCGATACATATCTTTCGGAAGGGCGCAGAGACGAGGCCATAAGGATTTACAGAAATACCAAAGCTTCGCTATCCGGCGAAGGATGGAGCATGGCAACCCTGTCGCTTGCGGATGCGCTCGCGGCGAGTTCCGGCGCCAAATCCCAAACTGAAGCTCTTGGTATGTATCAGGCCGTATCTGAAGGTGATTATCTCGGGTCAGGGTATGCGAGCCTCAGCGCTGTCTCTCTTGAGATAAAACTCGATAAATTTGACGAGGCGGTGTCAAACCTCGCGTCATTTCCAGGCAGATTCCCGGCGAGCCCCTTGAGGACCGGCCTGAATTCGCTTTACGGAGAGCTCGCGTACAGGTGGATAAATTCGCTTTTCTCCCATGGCGATTATTACGGGGTCGTAAAATTATACTCCGTATACGGCGCAAGGATACCATTCGGTAAGAAGGCCACTACTTATCTTGAGACCGGCAAGGCTTACGCAAAACTTGGGTTGTTGCCGGAGGCGGTAGATAGCCTGAGCGCGTCCGTTAAAATGGGAAATAACGCCGTAAGCGAGGAGGCAATGATTGAGCTCGTAGCTGTCTACGTGAGCCAGGGGGACGCTAACGCCGCGGAAAGGCTTCTCAGGATATATAAAAGCCGTTTTCCAAAGAGTTCCAGAAGCTCTGAGGCCGAAAAATTGCATTTCGACATCGCCTACATCAAGAAAGACTACAAAGAAATTGCGGATTCGAGAACCGCTTCTGATGATCCACGGTCTCTCATGATGAAGGCTCACGCCCTTCTGAAGCTCGGCAGGAAAAAGGAAGCAGTTGTTTTTCTTGGAAAGGCAGCGAACAAATTTCGTGAAGAAGGCGATATGCGCGAAGCCGCCGCGGCCTTTATAGACATCGCGGATACGGCGTACGCGGCCGAAGACTACGGAGAGGCCATAAGCGGTTACAGGAAGGCTGTTGAAAGCCTGAAGGACGGCAAATATAAGGATGACGATGATAGATCGTGGTCACTATACAGGATCGCGCAGAGCTACGAAAGACTCGACATGAAAGATGAGCGGAATGAGGCATTAAAGGATCTTGATGGTCTTAATAATGATTACGGACGCTGGTCCAAGGAGATTTTCAGGGAAACGCATCAACGCCTGTAACACCGGGAGATTATAATGAGTGTAAACATTAAGGCCGATATCTTAAATGACGCATTTAATGTATTCAATGACGCCTCAAAAAAACTGGAGAGGCAATATGCCTTGCTTGAAGAAAGGATAGATGAGCTGAATCGGGAAATAGCTGAAAAGAACAGGACTATGGAAAGGACGAGGAGGCTAACAGCGATGGGCGAGATGGCCGCCCGGATAGCCCATGAGATCAGAAACCCCCTGGCATCTATAGCCATTTTCGCCTCTATCCTTGAACGGGATCTTGATGGCGATTCGGACAAGAAACGGCTGGCATCGCATATTACGAAAGGGGTTAAAACGCTCGATAACGTCGTATCGAACATGCTTCTTTTCGTAGGTTCGCCTGTGGCTCATTTAAATTCTCTGGACATAAGAGATATCATAGATGACGCGATCGCTTTAACCGGAGGTCATGATAAAAAGGGTGTCAAGGTAAATGCGTCTTTCGAAGGTCAAACCATCATACCGGGGGATCAGGGGCTTCTCAAGCAGCTTTTTTTGAACCTTTTCATAAACTCTTTTGATGCCATGGATGAGGGCGGATTACTGTCCGTCAGAACCTCGGTTTCGAATCCGACCGATGGATTTTTGTGGATAGAGGTCAAGGATGATGGAGCCGGAATACCCAAAGACTTGCTCGACCGGATATTCGACCCCTTCTTTTCAACGAAGGAACGAGGCACAGGACTTGGGCTGGCGATAGTGTCATCGATCGTAACCGCGCATAAGGGTTTTGTAGATGTCAAAAGCGGAGTGGGCTCCGGAACAACCTTTGTGATATGTCTGCCGCTGGAAAGTGAGCTGTAGCCATGCAAAGAATCCTTATCGTTGACGATGAAGCCGAGATGAGGAACGCCATAAAGGAGGCTCTTGGCAGAAAGGGATATACGGTAGATTGCGCCTGCGAAGGAAGGGAAGCGATACAGAAACTTATCGAACTCAAGTTCGAAATGGTAGTAAGCGACATGTTGATGCCGGGCATGGACGGCATGGAGCTATTGAGGGAAATAAAGAAAGCTGCTCCGCATATACCCGTTCTTCTGATTACAGCCTTTGGCACGATTCAAAAGGCCGTGGAGGCGGTTAAGGAAGGGGCGGTGGATTTCATGCTTAAGCCGTTTACTCTTGAGGCCCTTGAGATTACGGTTGAGAAGGCCTTAAAGAAACGCCTTGATATGTCCAAGTTTGAGACGAACGGAAAGACGATGGTCTTTAAGGACGCTTCGATGACAAAATTGATGTCCATGGCCGCCATTGCCGCGGCAAGCGACGCGACGATACTTTTATCCGGAGAAAGCGGTACGGGCAAAGAGCTTCTTTCACGTTTCATCCATCTGAGGAGTCCAAGGTGCGGCAAACCGTTTGTGGCCGTTAATTGCGCCTCTATACCGGAAGGTCTTCTGGAAAGCGAACTGTTCGGTCATGAAAAAGGCGCATTCACCGGAGCTGTTACTAACAGGCTGGGCAAGTTCGAACTTGCAAATAGCGGCACGATCCTGCTTGACGAAATAACGGAGATGGATATCAAGCTTCAGGCAAAGCTCCTGAGGGTCATACAGGAAAAAGAACTGGAGAGACTTGGAGGCAAGGTTCCTATCCCGCTCGATATCAGAATCATTGCCACAACAAACCGGGATATCAGGAAAGAAGTCAGGGAAGGACGCTTCAGGGAAGACCTGTATTACAGGCTCAACATATTCCCTCTACGGCTGCCGTCATTGAGGGAAAGGCCTGAAGATATACTGCCGCTGGCGGAGAACTTCATGCGCAAGTTTAGCGTCAAATATTCCAAATATCTCGAAGACATATCAAAAGACGCAGTTGACTACATGAGAAATCGCGAATGGAAGGGGAATATTCGCGAGCTTGAAAACGCAATTGAAAGAGCGGTCTTGATAAGCTGCGGCAAACATCTCGAGATCGAACATTTTGGACTCTGCAAGTCTTCGGACGAGGGGCCGGAAGAATCCGCGCCTGGCATCAATATGACCGAAAAAGCCAATAATGTGACGCTTTGGGAGATGGAAAAAGGGCTCATATGCAGGACTCTTGGCGAAGTTGAGGGCAACAGGACCAGGGCGGCGAAAATACTCGGCATATCGGTCAGGACATTGAGAAATAAGTTAAAGGAATATGGGCAAGTTTTGCCGGGTTAGGAAAGATTTTCCCATATTTGCCAGGCCTTCTGGAAAAAGCATGCGCCCTTTTTTTCTTTCATGCTTGTTGGTATGTATATTGCAATTATCTTAAGGAGGGCCCCATGATAAATGGCTTATTTGACAAAACGATGTCTCTTCTCGCAAGCGCGCTCGACCTGAGGGCGGAGAGGCAAAAACTTTTAGCGTCTAACATAGCGAACGGCGAGACTCCGGGTTACAGGGCAGTCGATATAAACTTCGAAGATGAACTGAGACGAAGGGAAGGCTCTTCCATTCCTGGAGCGACGCTCGTAAGCACCAATCCTCAACACATGCCCGGCATTGATATTCTTCCAGGGCAACCGAGGATTATCGATAGAGCGAGTGACCTCGAAGGATACGACGAAAATTCCGTCGGTATAGAAGGCGAGATGGTAAAGCTTTCCGAGAATTCTTTGATGTACGATACTTCGGAAAAGATGCTCAAAAGCAAGTTTAGCATATTGATGACAGCCATCAAGGAAGGAGGGCAATAGAAATGTTCGATATATTTTCAGTCAGCGCTTCCGGCATGGAGGCGCAGAGGCTCAGAATGAACATAATAGCCGGCAACCTGTCCAACGTCGATACCACGAGGACACCGGAGGGCGGGCCTTACAGGAGAAAAGACGTGCTTTTTTCCGCCAACTACGGCGTCAATGCCTTCTCTGGCTATCTTGACGCGAGCATGAACAACTATAACGCCGGAGTAAGGGTGTCTGGCATCATAGAAGACCAGAGGCCTCTCAGGTACGCGTACGACCCCGGTCATCCTGACGCCGATAAGAATGGATATGTAGCGTATCCGAACGTAAACGCGGCGGAGGAGATGGTGAACATGATCAGCGCCTCGCGCAGCTATGAGGCCAATGTGGCTGC
>JAKAIQ010000060.1 GCA_021825035.1 Deltaproteobacteria bacterium
ACGCCCTCCGGTCAAAGAAGCGTTAATTACTATTCGCTTTATATTTCCCCCAGAACATAGCACGTAGAAGTCGTTTCACCACTTAACCCCTTTAAATCGACGCGATGGATATGAGGCTTGGCATACGGGGCAAATTGTTAATGTTTGCGGCTTTTGTCTGGACCAGCGTCTTCGCGATTTACTCCGTTTATATATACAGGGAAGGGATAGCGCAGATCAGGAGTATGGCGTTGACCACGGCAACCCTTATTTCGAGGGAGGTAGCAGCGGACAGACAATTCTATGCCGCTACTGTCGTGAAAAGAGCGATGGACGCCGGACTTACAGCGAGCAATTCATATCATGATGACGGAAAAGCCATACCATTGCCCGCAACTTTTTCAGAAGAGGTCGGCCGGTCCATTGGCGACAATAATGATTTTCACATCAGACTTGTGAGCCTCAATCCCATCAATCCCGCCAATCTGCCAAAAGACCCATTTGAGCGCGACGGCCTCAAACGTATCTCGAAAGGCCTCGATACCAATTATTACAGCTTTGAGAAGTATGGCGGCGTCGAATCCTTGAGATACATGAGCCCGGATATCGCCACTTCCCAGGCATGCGTTGATTGCCACAATAATAATCCTTCCAGCCTGGAGAGGCATTATAAGATAGGGAACGCCCTTGGAGGGCTTGAAATCGTCATGCCGGTTCAGGCGCAGACTACGGCCATATTTTCGTGGGTATGGCAATCTATCGGGTATGGTTTTGCCGTTATGCTTGTAATTGGAGCCGCAAGCCTGGCTTTTATAAGAAGGATCATTACCGCTCCAATTTCCAACCTTGCCGACGCTACGCAATATCTTGCCGATGGCGATCTAACGAATGAAGCGCCGGTAAGGTCTGGCGATGAAATAGGCGTTCTTTGCACCAGGACCAATGAGCTTGTAAGAAATTTCCATAGGACGATAGAGGATATACGCATGGTTTTGGAAAAGGAAGACGAGATCTCTGTCAGGGTCGTGAACATCGGCAGGCTGATGGCCGAGGGGCTAAACAGAGAGCAAACCGCTCTCGATTCTACAGGAGGCAACATCAATGGCATTAACAAGTCCATAGATGAGCTGTCCCTTTGTACCGGTATGTTTGCCAGGTCGATCGAGAAAGGGTCTTCCTCGCTTCTCGAGCTGGGCACGATCATCAATGAGGTCGTGGACAACATGGAATCGCTTTTTTCGAGCATTGACGAGACCGCCGGATCGACCAAAGACATGTCTTTTTCGATAAGGGAGATATCCGAAAATATTGAGAACCTTTCATCTGCCGTGACACGCGTTTCTTCATCGATGACGCAGATCAATATCAGAATAAAGGAAGTCGAGGGCAACGCGTCCGAGGCCGCCGGGTTTGCGGATGGCGTCATAAGCGATGCTCGTTCCGGGATGGAAATCGTAGAGTCCGCCATAGCCGGCATGATTAGAATAAAGGAGGCGTCGAACGAATCTTCTCTCATAATGAGCAGGCTCTGTGAAAGGATAAAAGAGATCGGCAGTATCCTGGACGTAATCCAGGATGTGGCCGAGGAGACGAATCTCCTGGCGTTGAATGCCGCCATAATCGCAGCACAGTCCGGCGAGCATGGTAAAAGTTTTTCCGTTGTAGCCAACGAGATAAAGGATTTTGCCGAGAGGACGTCAGCTTCGGCCAAAGAGGTGTCCGCCATAATAGAGGCCGTCGAAGTCGAGAGCGAAAGGGCGATAAAATCCATAGAAAAAGGGTTCGTAAGCGTTGAGGAAGGCGTCAGGCTTTCGATAGAGTCTGGCGAAGGGCTCAGAAAGATAGTTGCAAGCGCCCGGAACTCGACGGCGAGCGTCCTCGAAGTGGCTAAAGCTGCCGGTGAACAGGCGAAGCAAAGCCGCACGGTCGTTGAGTCGATAGAAAAGGTCGTCGAGATGACCAGGAGGATTGTCAATGCCACACAGGAGCAGGCGAGAGGGAGCGAACTGATCAACAAGGCATCCGAAAGGATGGCCGACATAGCTTTCAAGGTAAAGGGTTCAGCAAGGTCGCAGGTTGAAGCCAACAACCTGATCGCCGCCTCGGTGGAAGAACTTAACGCCATAGTCAGCCGCATAAATCATGTTATAAAGGAACAGGCCCAGAATACCGCCAAGGCATTTGAAACGGCAGGCGCGGCGAGAAAGATATCTTTTGATAATATTGAAAAAACAAAGGAAATTGGGAAGGCTTTTGATGAGCTCGCCGTGCTGAACAAGAAGCTTATGGACAATGTAAGCACGTTCAAGCTCAAGAAATAACCCGCACGGTTAAATCCCGCACTTTTAGGAGATCCGCCCATGGGGAAGCAATCCTTTTTTTATTGCAAGGGGTGGATTAATCTCATATAATAATTAATATGCCGTTTAACGCGTGCTGTTCTGTGTGCGTAACTTATTGATAAATTTGATAATTTAAGGAAGATGCTCCGGCATTAAATGGCTGTGCGTGATTGCCGCGAGGGTGGCGGAACTGGCAGACGCGCCAGACTTAGGATCTGGTGGGAAACCATGGGGGTTCGATTCCCCCCTCTCGCACCATTTATCAATGTGGTATTCCAAAACTATATATAGAAGGATAAGGTGAAATGTCGAAGGTAAAGTATAATATCAGGGTTGAGGAGAAGGATTTAAGTCCGGTAAAAAAGCAGTTGAACATCACTGTGCCTGCAGATGCCGTGAAGGATGAGTTCAGCGCTGCATTCCGTTCGTTGAGGTCCACCGTGGAAGTCGCGGGTTTTAGAAAGGGCAACATACCGCTCAACATACTTAAGGCGAGGTTCAGCGGGAAGGTCCGTGAAGACGTGACTTCAAAGCTCATAGAGATGTCTTATCCCTTTGCGCTTAATGAAAAGAAGATCGTCCCGGTAGAGAATCCGCACATAGACATAACGAATACCAAACTGGATGAAACGGAAGAATTTTCCTATTCAGTTTCGGTAGAAGTGACTCCGCACGTTGAAATAAGCGGATACAGGGGGATGGAAATGAAGAGGGAAGCCGTGGAAATCACGGATAAAGACGAGGAAATAGCCTTGAAGAGCATCTGCGAAAGCCGCGCACAGTACAATGAAGTCGACAGAGCGGCGAAAGACGGCGACCTCCTCTCAGCCGATCTTGTCGGCACAATGAACGGAGAAGTCATAAAAGGAAGCAGTATGGAGAATTATTCTTTTATAATCGGGGATAAGAGTCTTATCCCTGGGATTGAAAGTATCATTAATGGCGCCTCTAAAGGAGAGGTAAAGGAGACGAAAGTCACTTTTCCCGAAAACTACGCCGATCAAAACCTTGCGGGCAAGGATGCCGTCTTCACTATTAGTGTGAAAGCCGTTAAGGAAAGGGTAGTGCCTGCGCTTGACGACGAATTTGCCAAAGATCTTGGCTACGATAATCTCGAGACGCTTAAGGTGCGGGTAAAAGAAGACCTGAAAAAGGTAAAAGAGGAAGATGAAAAGGAGCGCGTTAAGAACTTTATTCTCGACAATCTAATCGAGAAGCATCCTTTTGAGGTTCCAGAGTCGCTTGTGAACAGATACCTTGGCATCATATTGCAAAGGGTCATGGATAATATGAAGCAGGGCATCATCGCCCCTGATGACAAAGGCAGGACGATAGATGACCTCAAGGCAAAATACCGTGATTCCGCGATAAGACATGTTAAAGAGGACGTAATTCTTGATTCGCTCGCGGCCAAGGAAAACGTTGAGATAAGCGAGGCTGAGTTCGAGACCGCGATAAAGCAGCTGGCGGAGTCAAGACAGATTCCATATCAAACCCTAATGGATAGATTAATTAGGGAAGGAGCTGTCGAGGTCATAAAGGACGGTTTGAAGCATGAGAAGGTCTTTGATATCATTATTGAAGCAAGTAAGAAAATCGAGTGAAGCCGGCTTTGACCGGGTGTAGGAAAAAAGCGAACGAGGGGAGCGCACAATGTTAATCCCGATAGTCGTAGAACAGACAGGCCGCGGCGAAAGGTCATACGACATATATTCGCGGCTTCTGAGGGATCGGATAATTTTTCTCGGAAGCGCCGTTGATGACAATATGGCCAATCTCATCATCGCCCAGTTGCTTTTTCTCGAATCGGAAGACCCCGAAAAGGACATACATCTTTACATAAATTCACCGGGGGGGCTGGTAAGCGCGGGATTGGCCATTTATGACACCATGCAATATGTCAGGCCCGATGTCTCGACGATCTGTATCGGGCAGGCGGCGAGCATGGGGGCGTTGCTCCTCTCTGGCGGAGCCGCCGGAAAAAGGTTCGCGTTGCCAAATTCGAGAATACTTATACATCAGCCGCTTGGTGGAGCCCAGGGGCAGGCGACCGATATAGATATTCAGGCAAAGGAGATCCTGAGGGTCAGGGAAGAGCTTGCCACGATACTTTCAAGACATTCCGGCCAGCCGATTGAAAAAGTTCACAGGGATACGGAAAGGGATTTTTTTATGACTGGGCAGCAGGCCAGGGAGTATGGTATAATTGATAAGGTGATTGAAAAGAGGTCTTTGACGGAACAGATCAATCATTCAAAAATAGATTAGGCGGCATTAAAGCATCTATCTAAAATCATTCCGTCGGGTATCATCGTTCCGGAGGTAAAGAAAGATGTCAGTGAATAAAAAAGGCGGCAGTTATCTGACTTGTTCGTTCTGCAGCAAAGGACAGGATGAGGTTCGAAAACTTGTTGCCGGGCCTATGGTTTATATTTGTGATGAGTGTATCGAGCTTTGTAATGACATAATCGCAGAAGAATATGAAAAGGAAGAGTTCAAAAGACGTGAGCACAACATACCCAAGCCCATGGAAATCAAGAAGATTCTTGATGAATATGTCATAGGCCAGGAACATGCGAAAAAGGTGCTTTCCGTCGCCGTGCACAATCACTATAAGCGGATCGAGAGCAAGATATCTCTTGGCAACGTCGAACTTCAGAAGAGCAATATCCTTCTCGCCGGTCCCACCGGCTCAGGTAAGACGCTCCTGGCGCAGACCCTCGCTAAAATACTGAACGTTCCGTTTACCATAGCCGACGCCACCACTCTTACCGAGGCCGGTTATGTCGGCGAGGATGTGGAAAACATAATCCTCAGTCTCCTTCAGAACGCAGAATACGACATAGAAAAATGCCAGAAGGGCATAGTATATATTGATGAAATAGACAAGATATCCAGAAAAAGCGACAGTCCATCGATAACGAGGGATGTTTCCGGCGAGGGCGTCCAGCAGGCTCTTCTTAAGATAATCGAAGGGACGGTGGCGAACGTGCCTCCCAAGGGCGGTCGTAAACACCCGCAGCAGGAGTTTCTGCAGGTGGATACTTCCAACATACTTTTTATATGTGGAGGGGCTTTTAACGGACTGGAGACCATTGTTTCTCAGAGGGTCGGCAAAAGGACCGTCGGTTTCAGTACCGATGAATCCAAGAAAGGAGCGGAGGTCAATATCTCCAGGCTCATGCACGAGGTGGAGCCTCAGGATTTCCTGCGCTATGGGCTGATACCGGAGTTTATGGGAAGGCTTCCGGTAGTGGCTGTTCTCGATGAACTCAATGAAAAAGACCTTGTAAGAATACTCACTGAGCCGAGGAACGCCATAATAAAGCAGTATCAGAAGCTTTTTGAATTCGAGAACGTAAAGCTCAAATTCACGGACGGGGCTCTTGGCGCGGTCGCAAGGGAGAGCATGAGAAGAAAGGCAGGGGCCAGGGGGCTTCGGGCCATACTCGAAAATGTCATGCTCGATACGATGTATGAGCTCCCGTCGCAGTCGAACATCAAAGAGGTTATAATAAACGAAGAAGTGATCCTTGATAAATCAAGGATGATAGTTGTTTACGGTAACAGGGCTGAGACGGCATAAGGCTACATGTGAGAATATTCACCTATGTTACCGTTTTTTAAAGGAAACAGGGGAGGTAAGAACTTGAAGAAAGATAATAAACAGGTAGTGCCGCTTATACCTTTAAGAGATATAATAATATTTCCTTACATGGTTGTGCCTCTTTTCGTGGGAAGGGAGAAGTCCATAAAGGCCCTTGAGCTTGCCATGGCCAATGACAAGTCTATCCTTCTTTCCGCCCAGAAAAAGGCTAAGACCGAGGAGCCGTCGAGGGACGACATTTACGAGGTGGGCACGCTCGGAACGATACTTCAGCTCCTGCGTCTGCCTGACGGCACCGTTAAAGTGCTTGTGGAAGGCAAACGGAGGGCAAGAATAAAGGAGTTCGTCTCGGAAGGCGAATGCTTCATGGTGAGCGTGGAGGATATCGAGGATGTAGTCGACGAAACCGTAGAGACCGAAGCCCTTGTGAGGTCCGTCGTCAAATCATTCGAGAATTATGCCAAGTTCAATAAGCGCGTCCCGCCGGAGATGATAATGAGCGTGTCTTCGATTGAGGACCCGAGCAGGCTTGCCGACACAATTGCGTCTCACCTCACCGTAAAGCTCGAAGACAAGCAGGCCCTTCTCGGAATAATGAGCCCAACGAAGAGGCTCGAGCGCCTTTACAGCGTAATGGAAAGCGAGATCGAGATACTCGAGGTCGAGCAGAAGATACGCCAGCGCGTAAAGCGCCAGATGGAGAAGACCCAGAAAGAGTATTACCTGAGCGAGCAGATGAAAGCCATTCAGAAAGAGCTCGGGGAAAAGGATGAATTCAAGTCGGAGATACAGGAGTTCGAGGACAGGATAAAGTCCAAGAAGATGTCGAAGGAGGCTCTGCGGAAGGCCAAGCAGGAGATAAAAAAACTTCGCCTCATGTCTCCCTTGTCGGCCGAGGCCACGGTATCAAGGAACTATATAGACTGGCTTGTCACTCTTCCGTGGGACCATGTGACGGAGGAGAAGAAGGATATAACCGAAGCCGAAAAGGTTCTCGAAGAAGACCATTACGGCATGAAGAACATTAAGGAGAGGATCGTCGAGTACCTCGCCGTGCGGGGACTTGTTGACGAGATGAAAGGGCCGATACTCTGTCTCGTGGGCCCTCCGGGAGTGGGCAAGACCTCGCTCGCAAAATCCATAGCGAGGGCTACGGGCAGGAATTTCGTAAGGCTATCGCTCGGAGGAGTAAAGGACGAAGCCGAGATAAGAGGCCACAGAAGAACCTACATAGGCTCCATGCCCGGTAAGATTATACAGTCTCTCAAGAAAGCGGGGGCCAATAACCCGGTATTCCTTCTTGACGAAGTCGACAAGATGAGCCATGACTTCAGGGGAGATCCGGCATCTGCTCTTCTTGAGGTGCTTGACCCGGAGCAGAATCATGCATTCAATGATCATTATCTCGACTGCGATTATGACCTTTCCAAGATAATGTTCATAACGACCGCAAACGCCATCCAGGGCATCCCGTACCCTCTCCTCGACAGAATGGAGATAATACGCATACCCGGATATACGGAGATAGAGAAGCTGCACATAACGGAGAAGTTCCTTCTTTCCAAGCAGCTGAAGATGCACGGGATAGGCGAAAAGAACATCGAACTCGGCAAGGCCGCCATACTTGCCATCATAAGGAAGTATACCAAGGAAGCCGGGGTACGAAGCCTTGAGCGCCAGGTGGCCGCTGTCTGCAGGAAAGTGGCCAAGGAGATACTCACGAAAGGAAAGAACGTCAGGGTTGCGATAACATCAAAGAATCTTTCCAAATACCTGGGGGTTCCGCAGTACAGATACGGAGTAATGGAGGAGGCCGATGAGGTTGGCGTGGCTACCGGTCTCGCCTGGACCGAGGCCGGCGGCGACCTCCTTGCAATCGAGGTGGCGCTTGTGCCTGGCAAGGGCAAGCTTATAATAACCGGAAAACTCGGCGATGTTATGCAGGAGTCCGCCCAGGCCGCCATGACATATATAAGGAGCCGCGCCACCGAGCTCGGCCTCGAGAAGGATTTCTATCAGAAGCTCGACATACATATCCATGTGCCTGAGGGCGCGATTCCCAAGGACGGTCCCTCCGCCGGCATTACCATGGCCACTGCCATCGCTTCCGCTCTCATAAGGATACCGGTGCGCAAGAACGTTGCCATGACAGGCGAGATAACGCTTCGCGGCAAGGTGCTTCCCATCGGCGGTCTAAAGGAAAAGATGCTCGCGGCTCACAGGGCCGGCATACCAAAGGTTCTTATACCTGTAGATAATGAGAAGGACCTCAAGGAAATACCGTCTCAGATACTGAAGAAGGTGGAATCTGTTTTTGTTGAACATATGGACGATGTGCTTGTGCAAGCCTTGAACGTGAAGGGCAGGGAAGACATATTTAAAGAACCAAAGGCCTCTTTCGAGAAGGAGCAGCCGCCTCAGTCGCCGGTTGAGGACGCGAGCGTCGTCAGGCATTGATTGTTGAGACAGTATGGCACACGAGGCCTTTTAGATGATCCGGAGCCTGTGTGAGATCGTGATTATGTAGATATGCAATGCCTTTTATTTGCTTGACAAACAGGGTGAAAGTTGTTAAAAAATCAGTAATCCCCGTCAGTGATGACGGGGATTACTTTTCAAGCCTGTCGAGTCGAATTACCTTACGGACAGCGGGCGGATAGCTCAGTCGGGAGAGCGCAGCCCTTACAAGGCTGAGGTCACAGGTTCGATCCCTGTTCCGCCTACCATGGATGGTATGGTTTATCGCGGTTCGCAAAATCTGTTTTGTGTTCATAAACAACGGGGCCGTAGTTAAGTCGGTTATAACGCTGGCCTGTCAAGCCAGAGGGCGCGGGTTCGAGTCCCGTCGGCCCCGCCATTTTGAACATGAAATAGAAGTAGCATGACGCCGCACAAAAAGGCCGCTTGCTTATAAAGGCCATCCGGTTCACGCCGGATGGCCTTTATAAGCTTTGGATCCTATTTGCTCATATTAACCCTTGACATAAAATATGGCTGCTGTGATAATAAATTGAAATTTTAACGGCATCGAACGGCAATAGTGGCAGGGTTTATCGCGGTTCACGGCAAGGACAATGCGCCGCTTATGATACAGCTTTTTCATGTTTCGAAGAGCTATGACGGCTCTTCGATGGCCCTGAAAGATATAACGCTCAAGGTCGCAAAGGCAGAGTTCCTGTTTATTACGGGACCAAGCGGGGCCGGCAAATCCACCCTCCTTAACATCATGTTCGGCGTTGAGAGTCCCACCGATGGACAGATAATCATCGATGGGATGAACTATAGCAAGATCCCTCCCCGCGAAATACCTTATCTCAGAAGAAAGATCGGGTTTGTCTTCCAGGATTTCAAGCTACTGCCCAATAAGACGGTTTTTGAAAACGTCGCGCTTTCTCTCAGGGTGATGGGGATCAGTCCGAGGGAAATAAAGAACAGCGTCGTGAGGACACTCTCTTACGTAAAGCTGCAGCACAGGGCCAACTTTAAACCGTCAAGTCTTTCCGGAGGAGAACAGCAAAGGGTCGCCATAGCGCGGGCCCTTGTCAAGGAGCCTGCCATAATACTTGCGGATGAGCCGACCGGCAACCTCGACCCGGAGCTTTCCTGCGAGACGATCGGGCTTTTCAAGGAGGTAAACAACAAGGGAACGACGGTTGTAATAGCAACCCACGATAAAGGCCTTCTCGACAAATTCGCTAAAAGGACCCTATTGCTTGACAACGGGAGGATATCCGAACAATGACGGGAGGGTCGAGCCTTCTATATGTTTTCAGGGATGCTTTCCGCTCGTTAAAAGAAAACGCGGTCACCACCGCGCTCTCTTCCGTGACTCTCGGCGTGGCGCTCGCGGTATTTTCCGTATTCATCGTAATATTCATCAATCTGAATGCCGCCGTAAGAAACATCGGCGACAGGACGCATATCGTGGTCTATATCAGGGACGGTTTCGGTAATAACGACCCGGAGAAGTTGAAGGGCGGCGTGCTGCTCATACCGGGAGTCAAGTCCGTAGAATTCGTCTCCAAGGAAAGGGCCTTGAAAGAACTCAGGGAAGAGCTCAAGGGACACGAGGGCATACTCGACGGCGTGGACTCCAACCCTCTGCCGGCTTCCTTCGACGTGAAAGTGCGCGATTCTTACCTTGACGCCGGGAAGGCACGAACGATAGTCGAAAGCCTCAAACGTTTGCCATGGGCCGATGATGTCCAGTACAGTGAGGAGTGGATAAGGAAATTTTCCGGCTTTTTGAAGTTTTTTGAAGGGGCCGCTACGGTAGTCGGAGTTTTTCTGGCGGCGGCTACCGTCTTTATAATCTCAAACACGATAAGACTTGCCGTATATGCGAGGAAAGCAGAGAT
>JAKAIQ010000061.1 GCA_021825035.1 Deltaproteobacteria bacterium
CGAAGGCCATGGAGCGGCGCATCTCAAGGAGCGCTCTTCTCAAACTCTCCTTTTCAACAGACCTCTGCATCTTTTTACGCTGAAAGGAATTGGTGGCGGCTGCTGGCTTGGAACTTGTTTCAGGACGGTACGGATTTAGCAGGTTCAGGGCCGGCGGACCAGGCGTCCGGTTTAATATATCCCATTACATCAAACGATTTTTCCATAAAAATCCATCAATCTTATTGATTCCGTATAAACCTCAGCGATATTGAATTCCGATTCCGTCCGTTCCTTTAATATATCTTCTCCCCGCAAAAGCCGTGTTGAGGCAGATTTGAACCTGTCGAAACAGGTGGGCGCCTTTGTAAACCGCTTTCAGCTTTCCCGCATGGGGACCTGCTGGCCGACAGTCAGGGAAGGCTCCCTCTTTTTAGAATGTTGGTTCTAAATATACCGGCAATCACGCACATCGCAGGGAGAAGATTTCCTTTGTCAAGCAAGCCGTTCGTCTATTTGAAGAGCGAGCTCTTCGGATTTTTTCCCAAGCCTTTCGAGCGTCTCCTTTGTCTTAATGGCCTCGCCCGCAATATTGAGAGCGGCGAGAAGAGCCAGATCCAGTGTCGATACGACCTTCGTACTGTCCTTGACCTCCTCTATCTTATTGTTTAGGTAATTTTCTATTGCGCGTATGTACTTCTCGTCTTCATCGGTTTTAACGCTTAGCCTGTGGCCGCATATCTTGAGCTCCGTTACTTTCTTCAACGGTACCTCACGCGCCTTGAGTCAGGGCATTGAGCTTTTCAAGCAGCGTGTCCACTCTTTCCCGCACCTGCACTTTTTCCCTATCCAACTTCTTGACCCGTTCTCTCAGTTCATCGAGTTCTCTACCCTTTATATCGAGGGCTTCTCTCAAGCCGCTATTTTCAGCCTTGAGAGCTTCGTAACTCTTTAAAATACGAACGATGCCATCTTCAAGCTTCTCGAATTTCTCAAGCGGCATTTCTTCCATTCCTCCTGTTGCCACGCCCTCTTCCCGGTGACCGGCCTCTTTCTACACAGGCCATCAATATATTACTTTTTTCAATGCCGAAAGTCAAGGATTTATGGATTGAAAAAGCGACTTTTTAGCAGTCTCGGCATGTTTTCATTCAAACATGGAATCCCCTTCTAATAAAAAAAAAATTATCATATAATAAGAGCTTATCGATGCCGATAAAATGCGCTGAAACGCGTTGGGCTGGTCCGCGGGAAGAGAAAATAATAGAAAATGTACCTGTCAAAACGCATCGGGACATTTAAAATCCTTGTCCTTTTATCGATCTTCATAGCCGCTTCGGGATGTACGCCCGATGATCCCTACCGTTCCTCCGAACGAGGCAAGAACATATTCTACACCACCTTCGTAGAGCCGCCGAAGCATCTCGATCCGGCAAGGTCGTACAGCGCCGATGAGTACGACATCATAGCCCAGATATATGAGCCGCCCTTCCAATACCATTATCTTCTACGACCATACACGCTGGTGCCCCTTTCTGCGCAAGATATGCCCATCCCGGAGTATTTTGACAGATCTGGCAGGAAACTCCCGGAAAACGTCCCTCCAAACAGGGTCTTCAGGGCTATCTACGGGATAAGGATAAAAAAAGGCATCATGTATCAACCTCATCCGGCCTTTGCCAGGAACCAGGACGGCACCTTGAAATACCGGAAACTCAGCGAAAACGACATGAGCGGCATCAACGAGGTAAAAGACTTCACGGTTAAAGGCACGCGGGAACTCAGGTCGGATGATTTCATACACGAAATAAAACGTCTGGCTGACCCGCAGATAGAAAGCCCGATTCTTCCGATACTCGAAAAATACATTCTTGGCCTCAAAGAATATTCTGACGCTTTACGTAGAGACCTCGAAGATATAAGGCGGGAGCGCAAGAAGAAGGCCGGATTTTCATACAACCAGACGTTGGACGAGCTGGAGAACCCCATAATACTCGACTACGGAAAGCATCCACTGCCGGGCGTTGAAAAGATCGACGATTACGCGTACAGGATCATACTCAAGACAAAGTACCCGCAGTTCCTTTACTGGCTTGCCATGCCGTTCTTAGCGCCTGTGCCGCAGGAAGCCGACCTTTTCTACAGGCAGGGGGTTCTGGCCGAAAGAAATATAACAATCGACAGATTCCCGGTCGGCACCGGGCCTTATGTCATGGACACGTACAACCCGAACATGGAGATAATACTCTCGAAAAACGTCAACTTTCATGACGAATACTATCCGAGCCGGGGCGAGCCGGGAGATCGCGAACTTGGCCTGCTTGACGATGCAGGCAAAAAACTCCCGTTCATAGACAAGATCGTCTTCAAGCTCGAAAAAGAAGCGATACCCCGCTGGAACAAGTTCTTGCAGGGATATTACGACAACTCCGGCATAACCTCCGAAAGCTTCGACCAGGCCGTGGCAATCTCCGCATCCGGAAGGGCAAATGTAACCGATGCTATGAAAAAGCAAGGCATAAGACTGATTACCTCGGTAAGGCCCGCCACCTATTATAACGGCTTTAACATGCTTGACGACGTGGTCGGCGGATATACGCCGACCAAGGACAAGCTCCGCCAGGCGATCTCGATAGCGCTCAACTACGAGGAATACATAGAGATATTCAATAACGGAAGGGGCATCCCGGCGATGTCGCCGATCCCCCCGGGCATATTCGGCTACAGCTCCGACTATAACCCCTATGTGTATAATTGGGATAGCGCCAAGAAACGGCCGGTAAGAAAGTCCCTGAACGAAGCTAAAAGGCTTTTAGCCGAAGCCGGCTACCCGGGTGGGAGGGACAGGGAGGGCAAGCCCCTTGTAATAAACTTCGACAATCCCTGGACAGGGGCGGATTTGACCCCGGTTATAGATTGGTACATTAAAAAGTTCGCCCTTCTCGGCATCCAGCTCGAAAACAGAACTACGGATTATAACAGGTTCCAGGACAAGATGGCCAAAGGAAACTTCCAGTTCTTTCCATGGGGATGGAATGCCGACTATCCCGACCCGGAGAACTTCTTTTTTCTTCTCTATGGCGGCAACTCGAAGGTAAAATACGGGGGTGAAAACGCAGCCGACTACTCGAACCCGGTCTTCGACGACATGTTTAAAAAGATGGAGAATATGGACGATTCGGCGCAGAGGCTCGCCATAATAAAAGAGATGACCTCGATCCTTCAAAGGGAATCGCCCTGGGTCTGGGGCTACCATCCCGTGGCCTTTGTGCTCTATCACCAATGGGTGAAAAACGTCAAAGCCAACCCCATGGCCAACAACACCATGAAGTACATAAGGATAGACGCCGCCGAGAGAGAAAAGCTCCGGTACGAATGGAACAGGCCAAACTATGCCCCGATAGTCATTGTGGCGGCCATAATCGTCATAGCGATATTGCCTGCCGTAATAAGGAAAAAACGCACCGAGAGGTAAAGATGCTCGCATACATGATAAGAAGGCTACTATACGCCATCCCGATAATCATAGGGGTGAACATCCTTACCGCGGCGCTATTCTTCTACGTAAATACGCCTGACGATATGGCCCGGAAGATTCTCGGCGAGAAGAACATAACCCCTCAGGCGATAGAGAACTGGAAGATGGATCATGGCTACAACTTCCCGGCTTTTATAAACACCAAGGAAAAAGGCGCCGCAGTGGTGACGCAGACGATATTCTTCCAGAAATCAGTCCCACTTCTATGGTTCGACTTCGGCAGATCGGACAGGAACAATATAGATATCGGCGCTGAAATAAGGCAGCGCATGTGGCCGAGCCTCTTCATAAGCCTGCCCACTTTCGCGATAGGCGTAACCCTTGACCTGTTTTTTGCCATGATGCTCGCCTATTACAAGGGCACTTACATCGATTTCCTCGGCCTTGTGGCGGGAGTCGTCCTGATGTCCATCTCAAGCCTCTTTTACATAATAACCGGCCAGTACGTCTTCGGCAAGGCACTGCGACTTTTCCCGATCTCCGGCTACGATACCGGCATTCACGCGTTCAAATTCGTCGTGCTTCCCGTAATAGTTGGCATAATGAGCGGAATCGGCGCCGGGATTCGTTTCTACAGGACCGTATTCATCGAAGAAATAGGCAAGGACTACGTGCGGACCGCGAGGGCCAAGGGGCTTCCGGAATCAGCGGTACTTTTCAAGCATGCGCTTAAAAACGCCATGATACCGGTTCTTACCAACGTAGTGGTCTCCATACCTTTTCTTTTCTACGGAAGCCTCATAATGGAGACATTCTTCGCCATACCCGGACTCGGGAACTTCACCATACAGGCGATCCAGTCGCAGGACTTCGCCATAGTCCGCTCGATGGTCTATCTCGGATCGCTCCTGTACATAGCCGGGCTCATACTGACCGATGTGAGCTATACGCTTGTCGATCCGAGGGTAAAATTCGAATGACGGTTGGGTCTTAAATATGCCAGTGATATTCGCAACTGACCTCATAGTCTATATCCTTTTCGCCGGAGCCTTCTATTTCATGCTGGCCGTAAGAAAAGAGGGAATGTTGAAAGAGGCATGGAAAGACGTTAAGAAAAGAAGGCTCGCCATGGTATGCCTTTCCGTGCTTGCGGCGTATTCGATTGTGGCGCTTGCCGACAGCATACGCTGGAGGGACCCGATCAGGAACGAAAGCGGCCGGCCGGCGCTTTCACCGAGCGGCGGCTATATATATTCAGCGGAGGCTCTGAGCATCCTCGACAGAGCCCTGTCAAGAATCCGGCTCGAAAACGAAAAGACATACTCCGCCCCTCTGTCGAGCCACCTCTACGTGAAAGAATCGATAGAACTTCCGGACGGCAGGGTGGCGAGAGAGTATCCTCCTCTTAGATACCCCGGAGCCCATATCCTCGGCACCGATAAGGTCGGCAATGACATACTTTACATAGCCTTGAAGGGTGTGCGTACCGGGATGGTCATAGGCGCCGGCACGACCATCGTCATAATACCGTTCGCCATATTCTTCGGCGTCATAGCCGGATACTACGGCGGATTGATAGACGATATCGTGCAGTACCTCTACACCACCCTCGCCTCAATCCCTGGAGTGCTGCTAATAGTGGCCTTCATGCTACTTTTCGGGTCAAGCGGATACCAGGGCGGGCTGATCAGGCAAAGCGATCTTGTCCTACAGGCGTTCGTTCCGAACGACAGGCTCTTCTGGCTCTGCCTTATACTGGGAGTCACTTCCTGGACGGATCTCTGCAGGCTCATAAGAGGAGAGACCTTGAAGCTGCGCGAACTCGAATACGTGCAGGCATCGCGGGCCTTCGGAGTCTCCCGGCGCGGCATCATCTACCGCCACATAGTGCCGAACCTTATGCACCTTATCCTCATTACCTTCGTGCTTCAGTTCAGCGGCCTTGTGCTCGCCGAGGCTATACTGAGTTATATAGGCATAGGGGTCGGCCCTCAGATGTGGAGCTGGGGAAACATGATAAATACGGCGCGCCTTGAGCTAAGCATGGAGCCTGTAGTGTGGTGGAACCTTCTCGCCTCGTTCGTGTTCATGTTCGGGCTTGTCCTTCCGGCTAACATATTTGGAGATGCCGTAAGGGACGCCCTCGACCCGAGGCTGCGGTTCAAATAATCTTTTCAGAGGCAAGAACCATTGGATATTCCGGTATTGGAGGTCAAGGACCTCAAGACTTATTTCAGGACCCAGCGCGGTATCGCTAAGGCCGTGGACGGCGTTTCCTTCAGCATACCTGAAGGCTCCACCTTCGCCCTCGTGGGCGAGTCCGGATGTGGCAAGTCCCTGACCGCCCTTTCGATAATTCAGCTCGTCCCCGGGCCTTCGGGCTTCCAGGCCGGAGGGGAGATACTCCTTAAAGGCAGGCCGATAACGAGATTGACCGAGCATGGCAAGAGGGAGATAAGAGGCAATAAGGTATCCATGATATTCCAGGAGCCGATGACGTCGCTAAATCCGGTATTTACCGTCGGCTACCAGACCGCCGAGACGATAAGGCTGCATCGGAAAAAATCCGCGGCTGAAGCCAGGGCCGCGGCCATAGAGATGTTCGGAAAAGTCGGCCTTCCGGAGCCGCAAGCTCTTTTCGACGAATACCCGCACAGACTTTCAGGCGGCATGCGTCAGAGGGTCATGATAGCCATGGCCCTTGCCTGCAAGCCTGACCTCCTCATAGCGGACGAGCCTACGACCGCCCTTGACGTCACGATACAGGATCAGATAATCAGACTCATAAAGGAACTGAAGGATTCGATGAAAATGGCGGTGCTCCTCATAACCCATAACCTCGCGCTCGTGTACCGGAACGCCGAGAACGTCTGCGTCATGTACGCCGGAAAGGTCGCGGAGATGACCTCTACGGATGAACTTTTCCGGAATCCCATGCACCCGTACACGGTAAAGCTTCTACGCTCGATGCCGGGTTACGAAAAAAGAGGCCTCATGCTCGACACCATTCCCGGAAGCGTTCCCCCGGCTACGAACTACCCCGTCGGATGCCGCTTCGCCGGAAGGTGCCCAAGAGAGATGGCCGGCTGTGCCACGATAAAGCCGGCGCTTGCGGAGCGCGCGGCAGGCCACTTCGTATCTTGCCATCTCCATGATTCGAGTTTCATGAGCAAGCCCTGTTCAAAGCCCATAATGTGCGAGCCCGACAAAGTGCCTCCTGCCCCAGCGCTAAATGCCATAAAAAAACCGCTTCTCGACGTAAGAAACCTCAAGACGTACTACACGGTAAGAAAGGGGCTTTTCAAGAGAGTGAAGGGTTACGTCAGGGCCGTTGACGGCATAGACCTTTCAGTGCGCAAAGGCATGACTCTCGCCCTCGTGGGCGAGTCCGGATGCGGCAAGACCACGGCCGGCAAATCGATAATAAGGCTCATAAGACCGGATAGCGGCGAGATAGTCTTCAACGGCGAAAACATAGCAAGCCTCGGCGAACGGGCGCTCAGGCCGATGCGCTCCAGGGCGCAGATAATATTTCAGGACCCTTACTCGTCGCTCAATCCGAGGATGATGATAAAAGACGCCATTGAAGAGGGCCTCAAGACCCTCAAGCCCGACCTCGACAGGGCCGCACGGCTCGACAAGACAGCCCGCGTGCTCGAGCGCGTTGGTCTCGCGCCGGAGATGATGCACAGGTATCCTCACGAGTTCTCAGGCGGTCAGCGCCAGCGGATAGGCATAGCAAGGGCGCTTGCCGTCGACCCTGAGTTCATAATTTGCGACGAGGCGGTAAGCGCCCTTGACGTCTCCGTCCAGGCCCAGATATTGAACCTCTTGAAATCCATCCAGAGGGAGTCCGGCATATCGTACCTCTTCATAACGCACGACCTTGCCGTCGTAGAATACATAGCCGATGAAATAGCGGTAATGTACATGGGCAAGATTGTCGAGCGCGGCACAACCGATGCTGTGTTCTCCAACCCCGTCCATAACTACACTAAAAAACTTTTAAGCGCTATCCCGACACTACCGCCCGGCATGTCGTGGAAGCTGCCGGGCAAAATGTGACATCGAAGCGAAATTCATATTGACATGACGTGTCATTACAATTAAGATGTTCATCGGTTGTTATCCTTTTTTTTCAATCCCATCAAGGCTCATCTCGAAATAAATCGTCATTGCTTACTTAGGGGTAAAATCCACTCAAAGGTCTCTTAGAATGCCCGTGCTTAGAAAATCTCTATACGTATATGTCACTTCGCTCCTATCGATATTTCTTGCCGCCTCTTTCGCGTCTGCCGGCTCATCGGTAAATGTCCCTGTAGAAAGCGGGGTCTACGACGACCTCGAACGGCTCGAGGTGAAAGGACTCCTGGACACGGCTCTCCTCTCGACACGGCCGTTCGGCGGTCTTGAGGCGGCGCGCCTCATAAGGGAGGCTGAAGAAAAGGAGGCCTCTTCGACCAAGGACGGGCAGCCTATAATCAGCAGGCTCGAGAGTCAGTTCAAGGACGTGCTCGAAAATCCTGGGGCTAACTACGTTCAACCTATTGATACATTCTACATGAGGAGCGTCTACTCCAGCGACGGAAACCCTTATTTCCTGAACGTAAACAACAATGGAGATCGCCTTACCGGCGGAGGGAATCTGAGGATAGGGTTAGCCTCGAGCGCAGGGGTCTTCGACACCTTCTCATTCTATCTCAACCCCGAGTACAGGCTCGATGAAAGCGGCGACAGGGGGGCTCTTGTGCTCGGATACATGACCGTCGATCTTTTTGGCGCAACTCTCGAACTCGGGAGGGATTCAATGTGGTGGGGGCCTGGATATCACGGGGACCTCCTCCTTACGAATAACGCGCAGCCCTTTGACATGATAAAACTCACCTCGCAACACCCTTTTTTGCTGCCATGGATATTCAAATATATCGGCCTGATAAAGCCGACGATATTTCTTACGCATATAGACAAGGACATGAACTACCCGAGGGCCAACATACTCGGCATGAGGCTCGACTTCAAGCCGACCGATCATCTTGAGATCGGCCTCTCCAGGCTTTTTCTCAACGGAGGACACGGAAGACAGGCGCTTACCCTCTCGGACTGGGCTCAGCTATTCATCGCCTCCAACAGCGCGGAGCATTCAGGCGGACCGATAGACGGCAGCCAGATGGCCTCCGTTGACGCATCATACGTGTACGTGAATACGAGAAGGTGGATTCCGTTATCAGGTATAAAAGTCTATACCGAATGGGGGTTCATAGACTCGCCGGGACTGGCCATTATCCCTACGGGGCGGGGCGACCTTGAAGGGGCCTTCATAGACGAACCTTTCTATCTTGAGAATATAGATCTGAGGATCGAGTGGGCGAATACGGCTCACAACGCCAGATATGGCCCGTTGTGGTATTCGAGCTCGTTCTACTCAACAGGCTGGAGATACCTCGGCAATATCATCGGCCACCATATGGGGCCTGACGCAAAAGACCTCTACGGCAGAGTCCAGTACCATTACATGGAGAAAATTACTGTGGGGGTCGAAAGCGACTGGGAGAGGAACGGGTTCCACACCGGAACGCCCGGAGAGAAGATATGGGCAGGAACAGACGTTTCTTACAATCCCACCGACAATATGACACTCATGGTCGGCGCGGGATTCCAGGATATAAAAGTTTTTAATACGGTTCCAAACTCAGGAGCGGTCTTGCAGGCACAGGCCATGTATTATTTCAGATGATCTCCCAAAAATTCTTTTTTGCTTCATTGCAAGGATCTTTAACCTCTTAACCGGCGCGGCCTTGCCCCGCGTCGCCTGTAGAGGCTGTATTATGGATCCTTCATTTGCTACACGGTCGGCTGAAATTCTTGTTTGATTAAAGATTCTCTTACCCCCTTTATATCTTCTTCCACCATCATCCTTACGAGCTCGTCAAAACCAACCTTCGGCTTCCATCCAAGTTTATTTTTAGCCTTCGAAGAATTACCGATAAGAAAGTCTACTTCAGCGGGTCTCTTAAGCTTGGGGTCTATAATGACGTATCTTCCCCAATCAAGCCCGACATATCCAAAGGCGGCCTCCACGAACTCTTTTACGCTGTGAGACTCTTCAGTGGCAATTACGTAATCGTCCGGCTTATCCTGCTGAAGCATCAGCCACATCGCCTCGACATAATCCCCGGCAAAACCCCAATCACGTTTCGCGTCGAGATTGCCAAGCCTCAGCGAACTTGCAAGGCCAAGCTTAATTTTGGCTACGGTATTCGTTATCTTGCGCGTGACGAACTCAAGCCCCCTCCTTGGGGATTCGTGATTAAAAAGTATCCCTGAGCAGGCGTACAGGTTATAGCTTTCCCTGTAGTTCACTGTAATATAATGACCATAGACCTTTGCGACACCGTACGGACTTCTCGGATGAAACGGCGTCGATTCCTTTTGCGGTGTTTCCTTGGCCTTGCCGAACATCTCGCTCGATGACGCCTGGTAGAATCTTGCATCGGGTTTTATTTTTTTGACGGATTCGAGTATGCGTGTAGCTCCCATTCCGGTTATATCCCCGGTAAGGATAGGCTGGTTCCATGAAGTCTGCACGAAGGACTGCCCGGCAAGGTTGTATACTTCAGACGGCTGTATGGACCTCATCGCCTCATCAAGGGAGGATTGGTCGGTCAGGTCGCCCTGAATAAGAATCATCTTCTCCCGGAGATGCCTTATCCTGTCGTAGCGCTCAACGCTCGACCTTCGCGCCATGCCGAGATC
>JAKAIQ010000062.1 GCA_021825035.1 Deltaproteobacteria bacterium
CCACGGCTGCCGCGCGTAATACTCCTCGAGCCTGTACCCGCCGGGCAGGCTGATCCCGGCTATCCTGTCCTTCATGGCGAGTATGGCGTAGACCGGGCTTTCCTCGACCCCGGCGACGTCTCCGGTGACGTAGGTGACCGGTTCGAGGTTCTTATGATAGATGGTCCTGTCCTCGCTCGCCTCACTTATCCTCACGAGATCGGATAAGTGAACGAGGCGGCCCGTCCTCGACGGAACCCCGACGGCGTTCAGGGCCTGGAGGCTCGCCCTCTGCGATATGGGCATCCGCAGCATGAGCTCGACCGGCTCCCTCGCGTCATCGACATGGAGAAGCCCGGCCGGCGTCCCGCCTATGGCGGCGCGCAGCGTCCCGGAGACCGCCTCGGTATCGACCCCGTTGAGCGCGGCCTTGTCCCTGTCCACGCTGAAGACGAGCTTTTTCCGCGGCGCGCCCTCGACGTACCAGTCCACGTCCACCACCCCCTTCGTCTTCTCGAAGACGCCCTTTATCTTTCTTGCGACCGCTATCCTGCCGTCCATAGACGGGCCGTAGACCTCGGCCACGAGCGTGCTCAGCACCGGCGGCCCCGGCGGTATCTCCGCGACCTTGAGCCTTGCGCCGTACCCGTCCGTTATCTTCTTGAGTTCGGGGCGGAGCCTCTTCGCTATGTCGTGGCTCTGGGCCGTCCTCTCGCCCTTTGCGACGAGATTGACCTGGATATCGGCCTGGTTGCTCTTCGTCCTGAGGTAGTAGTGCCTGACGAGGCCGTTGAAGTTGAACGGGGCTGGGGCGCCTATGTAGCTCTCGAAATCCGTCACCTCAGGAACGGTCCTGAGATACTCTCCGAGCCTTCTTGCGGCGGCCGCCGTCTCTTCGAGCGTCGAGCCTTCGGGCATGTCCACGATAAGCTCGAACTCGCTCTTGTTGTCGAAGGGGAGCATCTTGACCGCCACGGCCTTCAAGGGCACGAGTGACGCGGCGAGGACAAGGAGAACGAAGACCGCGCCGAGGGCGAAGAGCCTCTTCGGCCTGCTGTCTATCAGGGGGCCGAGGGCCTTTTCATAGAGCCGGTGCATGGCCTCCCCGGCGTGCGCCTCGCGTGCGTGCCGCTCCCTTTTGAGCGTCCTGTAGCTCATATAGGGGCTTACGATGAAGGCGACCAGAAGCGAAAATATCATGGCCGCGGAGGCCCCGACCGGTATGGGCCTCATGTAGGGGCCCATGAGGCCGGAGACGAAGGCCATGGGCAGGAGCGCGGCCATGACGGTGAAGGTCGCGAGTATCGTGGGGTTCCCGACCTCGTCCACCGCCCTGACCGCGACCTCTTCCTCGTCCTCCTCAGGCCCTTTAAGCATGAAGTGCCTGTGGATGTTCTCGACCACGACTATGGCGTCGTCCACGAGTATGCCTATGGAGAATATGAGGGCGAAGAGCGTAACCCTGTTGAGCGTGTAGCCGTAGAGGTAGTTCACGAAGAGCGTCATGGCGAGCGTGACCGGGACGGCGACCGCCACCACAGCCGACTCCCTCACGCCGAGCGCGAGCGCTATGAGGATTATGACGGCTATCGTGGCTATGAGCATGTGCTCGAGGAGTTCGTTGGACTTTTCCTTCGCCGTCTCGCCGTAGTTCCTCGTCACCGTGACGTTCACCCCGTCGGGGATGATCGAGCCTTTGAGCGCCTCGACCTTCTTCAACGCCCCGTCCGCAACAACGCTCGCGTTCGAGCCGCGCTTCTTGGCTACGGATAGGGTGACGGCCTCGAACCGGCCCGCGGCGCCGTCGCCGGGATTTATCCCCTTCTTCCGGGCCGCGGGGCCGAGGCCCATGAAGACGTAATTCGCCGGCTCCTCCGGGCCGTCATCGACTTCCGCCACGTCGCGCAGGTAAACCGGCCTCCCGCCGCTCACCCCGACGACGACGGATTTCACGTCGTCCGCGTTCTTCAAGAACCCTCCGGTCTCGACGAGGACTTCCCTGTTCCCTGACGGGAAAGACCCGGAGGAGAGGTTATGGTTCGCCTTTTGAAGCGCCCCTGTTATCTGGAAGGCCGAGGCCGAGTAGGCGTTCAGCCGGGCGGGGTCGAGGACTATCCTCACCTGCCGCCTCCGCCCGCCGGTCACGGTCGTCTCGGAGACGCGCCCGCCTTTTTTTATCTCGTCGGACAGGGCGTTCGCCACGTTTCTCAGCTCAAAGCCCGAATACCTCGTGCTCCAGAGCGTGAGGGCAAGCACCGGAACGTCGTCTATGCCCCGCGGCTTAACGAGGGGCCTTGAAACGCCCGGCGGTATCCTGTCGTAGTTCGACATGAGCTTGTCGTAGACGTTTACGATGCTCTTTTCCATGTCCGAGCCGACGCGGAACCGCACGATCGTGAGGTTCATGCCGGGGCTTGCCATAGAGTAGACGTATTCGACCCCTTTTATCTCGTGGAGGAGCTTTTCCATGGGGGCGGTCACGCGCGCCTCCACCTCCTTTGCCGAGGCTCCGGGGTAGGCCGCCATGACGTCTATCATGGGAACCGTTATCTGAGGCTCCTCCTCCCTCGGCGTCACGACGACGGCGAAAAGCCCCAGAAGAAGCGCCGCCGCGATCATGAGCGGGGTGAGCTTCGACTTTATGAATGCCCTGGCTATCTTTCCGGCTATGCCCGTATCAGCCATTATTTTACGACCCCGCCGTCCGCGGCAAGCTCCGTTCCCTTTACTATGACGCGGTCTCCGGCGCTCAGGCCGGAGAGTATCTCGATGTCATGGCCGAAGGCCCCGCCTGCGCGCACGAGCCTGTATGTTATGACGCCGTCGTTGTCCACGGCGTATACGCCCTTCAAGCCCCCTTGTTCGACAAGAGAGGCCTCCGGCACGAGAAGAGCCGTCCTCTGTCCTATCTGCGCCATCACCTTTGCGTAGAGGCCTGTCCTGAGCCCCTTGCCTTTGAGGGCTATCTTGACGAGGAAGGTTCTCGACTGCGGGTCCACCGACGGCACGGCCTCGACGATTCTGCCCTCGAACGCCCCGGGAATGGCATCGATTGCCACCCTCACGGCCATGCCCCTGCGGAGTTTTTCGACGTATTTTTCGCTTGCGTACACGTCGAGGAGAAACTCGGAGGTATCCTCTACCGTAAGAAGCGGCATGCCGGGAGAGGCCATTGAACCCGCGTCCGTCATCCTGGCGGTCACGACCCCGGCGAACGGGGCGGATATGCGCGTGTAGGCGAGGAAGGCTCGGGCCTCGCCCAGGCCCGCCTCCGCCTGCCGGACGCCTTCGAGGGCCTGTCCGTAGCCTGAGAGCGCGGCCTTCCTCTGCGTCTCCATCTGGTCGAATTCCTGCCCGGATATCGCCTTCGAGTCGTAGAGTTTCTTATATCTTTCGCAGGTGAGGTTCGTCATGTCGAGGTTGGCCTTCGCGGACTCAAGCGCCTTTTTTGCGCCTTCGAGCGCGGCTTGCGCCTGTCCGGCCTTATCGCGGATGCCGCTGTCGTCTATAGTGAGAAGGAGCTGGCCTGCCCTTACCCTGTCCCCTTCCCTTGCCTTTATCGACGTGACCGCGCCCATGACCCTGCTCGAAATCGCGCTTATCGTCCTGGCCTTTACCGTGCCGGAGGCCTCCATGTATTCGGGAACGGAAGAAGGCTCGATCCTTTGGATCTCCACCCCTCTGACTTCCTTCCTTGCCGCGCCCCCTGGAGCCGTCTTTTCGCCGCAACCGGCAAGGGCCAGCGCGAGCGCGGCGGACAGGGCAAGGGCAACGGTTTTTTTCATCTCTCTTTCTCCTTCACGCGTCATTCGATGCCAAAGTCCTTCAGGATCGTCCCGCTCTGATAGCTCAGGTTGGCTATGGCCGTCAGGTATCCGTTTTTCTTCATCACGTTATCGGCCCTTGCGTTATCGAGGCTCAGTTGCGCGTCGAGGAGGTCCACGACCGGCGAAAGGGAATTTTCGTACCTGTCCCTCACGAGCCTTTCGCCCTCCTCGGCGGTCTTCGCCGCGGAGGAGGCGAGCTCCATGTTTTTCCGGGCTTCCTCGACGCCGAGATAGGCCTCGTGTATCCTGAAGGCGACCGACTTCTTCAGGCCGCTCAAGTATTCGTTCGTGGCCGCTGCCATGTGCCTGGCCTTCGCGGATTCGTACCTCCTTATCGCCCAGTCGAATACGTTCCACTTGAGGTAGGCCTGGACCGTCCAGCTGTTGCCCTCGCTCCCGAACGGCATGGAGTGGTCGTCAAGCTGGTATGACGCGCCCACGCCGAAGGTGGGGAACCAGTCGGCCTGCGCGAGGTCGACGTTCCTCCTGGCGTTCTCGTAGCGCATCTCCAGGGACCTTACGTCCTTTCTGGAGAGCGACGCCTTTTCGTAGTAATCGATGTCCCTCAGCGGGAATTCCGGCAGGCCGCCCGTTGTTCCGGCCTCGCCGTCCATGCCGAGGATAAGGCCGAGCGCCCTTTTGGCGACCTCGTAGTTCTTTCTGGCGCTCACCAGCCGCTCCTGCGCCTCGCTGAGGCCGGTATCGGCGCGGAGCACGTCGGAGTAGAGGCCGAGCTTCGTTCCGTATCTCAGCTCCGCGATCCTCTTATGCTCGTTCGCGTCATCGACCCCCTTTTCGGCGACGCTGACGAACTCCGAGGCGGTCATCGCCCCCAGATAGGCCTTTATCGTCTCGAAGGCCACCTCCTCTTCCTTACGGGAGAAGTCCTCCACCTTCGCGGCGTGCTCCTTTTTCGCCATGTCGAGGCCGACGAGGGCCTTTCTTACGAATAGCGGCTGTTCTACCGAAAACGCGGTCTGGAAGTCGTTTATGGGCGCCGGATGATTGAGATTGTTGATGGCGAAGTCCGACGACGAGAACCTCTGCTGGTCGAGCTTGGCGGAAAAGGCGAGGGTAGGGTTCGTCGTTCTCATGAAGCCTTCTTCGACCGAGATGCGCGGGAATAGCATGGACCGGGCGTTGCCGATGTCCTCTTCCCCGGCGCTCACGGATTCATGGAAGGCGCGTATCTCGGGGTTGTCCCTGAGCGCTGCGGCCACCGCCTCCTTGAGCGTGAAGGCGCGCTCTTGCGCGCTAAAGGCGGAAGCGGAAGAGAAGAGAAATAGGGCCGCGCTGGCTAAAAGTATTTTTCTCTGCATATCCTCGGGTTTGAGGAATTCATAAGCGGCTGAATCCCCTGCGGCAAGATATTGTCGTCCGGTTATGTACCGTTCGATTATGGCGGGATATGATATGTCGTCAAGACGGCCCGCCGGATAACTTTAGCATTTGCATTATTGCGAAATTATGAAACAATGTCAAGGGAAATAATCATGTCCTCCGGTTCTCGATCGCCCTTCACGGCAGCCTCAAAAGACCTTCAAGGCGCGCGGCAACGGGGCGAACCTGAAAACCCGCTGCCTGCGTTTGAAACAAAGTCCCTGATTTTTGAAGAGGGTTTAAGCGGGGTCGCCGGCCTGCCGGGCCGGGAGCGCGAAGAAAAACGCCGCGCCCTCGCCCGGTTTCGCCGCGGCCCAGACCCTGCCGTCATGCCGCTCTATGATGCGCCGGACTATCGCGAGCCCGGCCCCGCTACCCTCGAACTCCGCTTCGGTATGAAGGCGTCCGAAAAGGGAGAAGAGCCGGCCGGAGCGGGCCATGTCGAACCCGACCCCGTTATCCTTCACGTAATAGACGTTTTCGTTGCCGGCGGCCCCGCCGCCCACCTCGATGACCCCGGTCTCCCGGAGCCCTGTGAACTTGATGGCGTTGGCGATAAGGTTGCAGAAGACCTGACGGATCATCGTTTTCTCGCCGGTTGCCGGTGGAAGCGGATGAAATTTGAAGATTATCTTCCTCCCGATTCCGGCGGCGTCCTTGAGCTCTGCGGCGACCTCCCGCATCAGTACCGTCATGTCGATGGGCGTCTTGACAACGCCTTCCCGCCCCACGCGGGAGAGGCGAAGGATGTCGTTTGTGAACTGGATCATCTTCTGCGCGTTTTTTCGGATGGTGTCTATGAACTCCCTGCCCTCCGCATCCAGCCTGTCGGCGTAGCGCATGGCCAGCATTCGGGCAAACCCGTCCACTATCCTCATGGGGGCAGAAAGGTCATGGGCAAGGGAGAAGTTGAAGGCCTCAAGGTCCCGGTTGACTTCCTCGAGCCGCCGTATATTCCTCTTCAGCTCGTCGTTGAGCTTTTTTGTACGCTCCTCGGCGACTTTATGGACCGAAACCTCCTCGCGCAAACGCTCGTTAATCTTTTTTATCTCGGTCGTCCTCTCCTCGACAAGTTCATCCAGCCGGTCCCTGTGCCTCTCGAGCTCCTCTTCGGCCTTTCTCAAGACGGTTACGTCAGTGAGCACCGTCCACAGCAGAATCTCCCCTTCTTCCAGCACGGGTTCTTCCAGCACGGGCAGGGATGTCATTTCAGTCCAGACGACGCCGCCGCCCCTGATCTTCAAGGGGACCTTGGCAGAGTCCTTTTCAAGTATCCTGCAAGTGCGGAGAAGCTCCAGGAAGCGGCGCATGCCGCTTCTCTCGACGAAGACGGCGAAAGGCCTGTTGATGATTAGCGGCCTTTGCACGCCCAGGAAGCGGGCGGCGGTTAGGTTAGCCTCCCTGATATAACCCCGGGCGTCGAGGGTGAGATACCCCACAGGGGCGAAGTCGTAGATATCGGAGAGCTTGCGGAATTGCGGCTCCGCGTCGTGTCCGCAAACGCCGGACAGCCGCTCGGGCTTTTTACCATGCAGGAAGTCTTGTATGAAGTCTCTCATGGAGCGAGCGCCTCTTTATTATGGTCAGGCGTTCATGTCGCCGACAGTCGAACGAAAAGCCGTTGCACAATCATATCACATTTTCTTTCGATCGCCACCCGGCTTATTCAGTTCCGGTTTATTGCCGTGAAAATGATGCAAGAAGGCCGACGCGTGCGCGCCGACAAGGCTTAACGGCCGCGAACAAATCGACATATAGGTCTCTGCATATTATGGAGCGGTTCCATCCAACGCAATCGGCCCTCGAAATGTCCGGCCGGACGAGTATTGCATCGCCTCGGAAGGATGCCGCGCCATGTCAATATTATTTACAATCGCCTTCTCTCGAAATAATAAGATATTTCAAGTTGATACGTGCATTTTGCGCCCGCGAGACGCCTGCGAGCCGAGTTTTTCGTTCTTTTTTTTTACATTGCGATAAATTAACTGAACCGGATTAAGCAAATTTCATTTGCGGATCGCCATGTTAGATAGACGACTTTTGCATGGCATGTATATTGCTTCTTTTTATAGTTCGAGACTACATTTATATTTATGGAGGTGAAAAATGAAAAGAAACGTCATCGTATCGCTTGGCGGCCTTGCTCTTGCCTTCGCACTTTCGACGCCGGCAGGGGCGACGGCGACATCAGGGGAGTTATACTTCACTACTTTCGCCGGTGGAGCGAACGTGCATAAGGTCTCCTTTTCGTACAACGGCGTCAGCAGCTTTACGCTCGGCACCCCAGCGACCGTAGCCAGCACGCCGGGCGCCGACGGCATAGTATTCGCCCCTAACGGCGACCTTCTTGTCGGAGGCCAGGGTAACAGCGTCAACATGGTGAACCCCACCACCGGGGCATTTACCACAGTTAATGCCGGCGGGATAAACTCCTACCACATAATGCTCGACCCCAACGGCAAGCAGGCATGGACGAGCGGCATACCCGGCACCCCTGCCACCATACCGCTTGTTCCTTCTTTCGCCAACGGCACGGCGCACCCCCTTACATTTGCGACCGGCGCGCCGGCTTACATAGACACCATAGCCTGGGACTCCCATGGCGATGCCTTCTACACGTCGTGCGGCGCCGCCGGATTCGGGACTTTCGGCAAGATCGACCTGACGACCTTTGTCGTGACCCCGGAGATAACCGGCCTGCCAGCGGCCCACGGCATGACTTTCGACCCCTTTACCGGCGACCTCATACTCTACGGCGACGACCACATATCACAGATAAACCCTTCGACCCCGACCGTGCTCGTGTCCGATTTTACGAACCCGTTCGGCGTGACTTTCGACCAGGGAACGGTAGACGGCAAGGGCAATATCTATGCGGCCACGAATAACGGGTACCTCGTCTTCATGGACTACTCCGGAAGCGGACTCGTCGGCTCGCCGACGAACTTCGTGTCGTCCCCTTTCCTTGCGGGCGCCCTCGATGACGTCGCGCCGCTTGTCGGCGCCGGCTCCAACCCGCATCCATCGGTCCCTGAGCCGGGCACGCTTCTTCTTTTAGGCTCCGGCATCGCCGGGCTTGCGGGATTCAAAAGGTATCTGTCGAACCGATAAGAGGAAGGCTCTGAATCCTCCCTCGCCGTATGCGCCGGTTAACGAAGAGTTCGCGGGAAGAACGCCCGCGGACTCTTTTGCGTTGAGCCTTCGCGCCGGTCCGCGGCAATCGCTAATAATGATAGCCGTATACCATGTCGCCCCTCAGTATCGTTATCATGTCCTTCGTGTTTTTCGGGTTCCCGTCCGGGTTATAGTCGATGTCCAGGAATCTCCAGCCTTGAAGGTCGTCTTCGTTGGCGGTCGTTACATACCTGCCGTTTCCGGAGCCGTCAGTCCTGAAATAGTTGGAATCTATGCCCAGGGCGCGCCTGATGGCGTTTCCGTATGGCGTCGCCGGGTTCGTGAGCCAGACCGTATAGACCGAGCTCGGCTTGAGGCCATACGTATTTATGCCGACTACTCTTTCCCCGGGCATCTGGCTCCCGTAGTAATCTATCAGCGCCTCGCCGGAGGCCCCGGTATTCCTGACGTCATGGAGCGGCACGAACCTTTTGAACAGATAATACGCGCCGGCAGTCCCCGTTGACACGGCCAGCAGCAGAACAAGCGCGCTTGTAGCGGCGAGCGCTCCATTCCCGAATTTACGCCATGTCCGCATTCCGCACCTCCTTTATGTCGAAGCCGGTTGTGAACGCCATTCCAATGCCTCAGGATGAAAAATCTCTCTAAAGGTCCTGCTTGAAACAAGTATAGCAGGCGCGCGCCTCGATGGCTCGACAAGAAGTTCCAAACGTTTTATCTCTGAAGACGTCCTTCTTTCCGCCTTTCCGCCAGCTTATTTCTTTTCGCGGAAAAAGCGGTTTCCGCTGTGCTTTTCCGGCATCCCGTATTATGATGGAGCAAACCGCGGGGAGGTGTTTCCGATGGGTTTCAGACGCATCTCATTATTGTTTTTCGTCATTCTGTTCGCCGCCCGGGTTTCCATGGCCGCCGAGGCCAAAAATGGAGACAGGGCTAATGGAGAGGATAGGGCGGGCAAGATCGAGCGATCGATAGCCGATGGTGTGCAGAAGGCCTGGGAATCCATAAAGAAAACGGGCCGCGACGTCAGTCAAAAGATATCGGAGGCGGCGAAACAGAAAGAGCGGTCAAAGCCGGAAAGGAAGTCACCTGAAGCCGCCAGATGAGCGGGGCCTGCTCATAATGCCGTCAAAGCCCTTTTTCGCTCATTGCCATAAAAAAACCCCCGCATGAGTCGTGTCGAGGCGATATTTGAACCGGGTCGTCAAAGGGGGGCGCCCTGTAAACCGTTTTCGGTTTCCCCCGAAGGGGCATGCCGGCCGCCGGTCATTGAAGGCTCCCAAACGTAATTAATGTTGGCCCTAAACTCACCTTGTCGATCACGCGCTCCGCAGGGGCGTTTTGCTTCAAGGTTAGCAGTGTTTTTCTTGCTGTCAAGGGGACGTAAAAAATATCGCTTCTTGAAAAAGATCGCGGATGTGCTATAAATAATGTAACAATCGTAACCGGAATATCCGCGATGAAGCCCGTAACCAAAGAAGCCTTCGCGTTTCTCTTTGCGGCTGTTGTCGTGATTTTTTCCAGAAGCACCGTAGCCGCAACGCCGTACGGGGAGACGCTTGACGACAAATCAGTCAAATGCCTGTCGTGCCACAGCTCCACGGCCTCGGAGCATTACAGGCTTTCGGTCTGTTCCGCCGACGACATCTGCGACCATCCCGTTGGCGGCGTGTACGATGCGCTTGCCTCCGGGAATCGCTCGATCAAGCCGGCCGCCGATATCGACCATGCCGTAAAGCTCGGAAACGGCAGGATCGTCTGCGTCACCTGCCACGCCGCTCACGGCGGCGCCGGGAAGGCGTTGCTCATCGCCCCCTACGGCAAGGATGGCGAGAACACCCTCTGCCGCCTGTGTCACCCCGGGGATGAATCGAAGAC
>JAKAIQ010000063.1 GCA_021825035.1 Deltaproteobacteria bacterium
GCAGGAAAGGCGCGGGCCCATTACCGTATACAACGACGACGACCAGCTCGCGCTCATAAGGCAGGTCATGAACGAGCTTTCGATAAGCGAGAAGTCGCACCCGCCGAAGGCGGTGCTTGCGAGGATAAACCAGGCGAAGAACGAGAATATCGGGCCGGGCGAATTCATGAGCCGGGGCGGCGACTTCATCTCCGAGAGGATATCGAAGATATACTCCCTGTACCAGAAGAGGCTCGGCGAGATGGGCTGCATGGACTTCGGAGACCTGATCTGCGAGCCCGTCAAACTTCTAAGGCAGAACCCGCAGACGCTCCGCTCGTACGCAGGGCGCTTCCGGCATGTCCTCGTGGACGAATACCAGGACACCAACAGGGCCCAATATCTCTTAACCAGCCTCCTCTCCTCCGGCACGAGGAACCTTTTCGCCGTTGGAGACCCCGACCAGTCTATATACCTCTGGCGGGGGGCGGACATAAGGAACATACTCGACTTCGAGAAGGACTACCCTGACGCCACGACGCTGCGCCTCGAACAGAACTACCGCTCGACCAGGAGCATACTCGCCGCGGCGAACGCCGTAATAGAAAAGAACGGCTCGCGGCTGAAGAAAACGCTCTGGACCGAGAACCGCGAAGGGCCGAGACCCGCCCACGTCGAGGCGCGCGACGAGAGAAACGAGGCCGAGCTTATAATAGGCAGGATAAAGGGCCTGCTCGACGGCAAAGGCCTCGGATACCGGGATTTCGCGGTATTCTACAGGACCAACGCTCAATCGAGGGTCTTCGAGGAAGCCCTCATAAGGGAAGGCATGCCCTACACGATCGTCGGCGGCGTGAAGTTCTACGACAGGAAAGAGATAAGGGACGCCCTCGCGTACCTCAAGACGGTCGCGAACCCCGGCGACGCGCTGTCGCTCCAGCGCGCCATGAGCGTCCCGCCGAGGGGCGTCGGCAGAAGCACTTTCGAGACGGTGCGGTCGTTGAGCGAAGAGCTCGGCGTCCCGCTTTTCGAGGGCTTCAGGACGGCCCTTGAAAGGGGGATGCTCAGGAAAACGCGCGCCGCGGAGTTCATCGAGGCGTGCGAAAGCTTCCGAAGGGACGAGGGCGCTCTGAGCCTCCATGAGCTGACCCTGCGGCTCCTCGAAGATTCCGGCTATATGCTCATGTACGAGGAGGAAGGCAGCGAGGAGGCGTTCGAACGGAGGGAAAACCTCTTCGAGCTCGTATCCGCGATAAACGACTTCGAGGCGATGAACCCCGGCGCCGGGCTGTCGGACTTTCTCGACCGGACCGCCCTCGTAAGCGACGTGGACGGCTACGAGGACAGGGCCGACAGGATCACCCTCATGACCGTGCACTCGGCCAAGGGCCTTGAGTTCAAGACCGTCTTCATGGCCGGCATGGAAGAGGGGCTCTTCCCGCACTCTCGGAGCGTGGATGACCCGGACAAAGTCGAGGAGGAAAGAAGGCTCTGCTACGTCGGCATGACGCGGGCAAGGGAGGAGCTTTTCCTGTTTTCGGCGAAGATGAGGACGGTCTTCGGCAGGACGGGTTATCAGAACCGGTCGAGATTCGTGGACGAGATACCGCCGGAACTCCTCGACCGCGCGAGGGAGGCCACGCCGCCCACCGGAGAGCCGTATTACACGTCCGAAGGCCGCGATGAATGCTTCGACGAGGCGGGCGGGAGGAATCCGTGGAAGGTGGGGATGCTCGTATCCCACCCGAGCTTCGGGATAGGCATAATAAAAGACAGGGACGGCTCCGGCGAGAACGCCAGGCTCACGATAAATTTCAACGACGCCGGCCTGAAGAAGATAGCCGTGAAATACGCCTCTCTCGTCCAGGTATCCGGATAAGGCCTGCGGAACCCGGACTTGCCGGGTCTTGACTTATCGAAAAAAACCTATTATCATCCACGGCTATGAACATTAAAAAGGCCGTCTTCCCGTCAGCCGGCTTCGGCACGAGGTTCCTGCCCGCCACCAAGGCCATACCCAAGGAAATGCTCCCCATAGTGGATAAGCCTCTTATCCAGTACGCCGTCGAGGAGGCAAAGGCGTCCGGGCTCGAAGAGATAATCGTCGTCACCGGCATGGGAAAGACCGCCATAGAAGACCACTTCGACACATCTTTCGAGCTCGAACTGCTCTTGAAGGAACGGGGCAAGGACGATCTTCTCGGCATGATAAGGGACGTCTCCGAGCTGGTCCGCTTCGTATACACGAGACAGAAAAAGCCGCTCGGCCTCGGCCACGCCATCTTCATAACCAGGAATCTCATAAACAACGAGCCGTTTGCGGTTTTCCTCGGCGATGATATAATAGTCTCGAAGACGCCAGTGATGCGGCAGATGACGGCAGTCTTCAACAGGTTCAACTCGAGCGTGCTTGCCGTCCAGCGCGTCCCCGGAAACGAGGCTCATCTATACGGGGTCATAAAGGGCCATAAGGTGGCGCCTGGATTATACCGGGTGCTTGACCTGGTCGAAAAGCCGCAGGGCAGGCCGCCCTCAAACCTTGCCATCATCGGACGATACATTCTGACCCCCGATATCTTCGGCGCCCTTGAGAAAACCGAGCCGGGCAAAGGAGGGGAGATCCAGCTTACCGACGCGCTCAGGATACTGCTGAGGTCGCAGGAGATATACGCATACGAGTTCGAGGGCGTGCGATATGACGCCGGGGACAAGCTGGGCTTCATCAAGGCCAACATCGCGCTTGCGATGAAACGGCCGGATTTGAAACCGGCTCTCGTCAAGTTCCTGAAAGGTATCGGGCGGGGTTGACCGGCCCGAAGGCCTTGCCCGGACCGTGAACCGCTCTCCGGCGAGGCGTGAGGGGCCGGATGGCGGTGCGGGCAACGGCCCGCGAATGGCATTAACCGGTTTTATGGCAAAGACATCCAAAAAGATCGATATCACCGCGTCAGCCGTGCCGGAGAATCCCGACCGGCAATTCCGCGACTGGACCGATGAGGCCGGGACGCTTCTTCAGCACGGGACGATGGCGCAGATGCCCAACGTGGACGTATTCTCGACGAACGAGGAGCTTGTCGTCGAGGTGGAGATGCCGGGCGTCAGGAAGGAGGATATCGAGATAATGCTGCATAACAACATCCTCCAGATAAAGGCCCTCAAGTTTGAATGTTTCGAAGAGGACAAGATAAACTACGTATGCATGGAACGGTCATTCGGAAAGTTGTCGAGATCGATAGAGATCCCTTTCCCGGTCGATACCGCGAATGTCAAGGCAGTTTACAGGAGCGGCATACTCACCATAGCGATACCGCGGGTCGCCGACAAACGGACCCGCACGAGAAAGGTGCCGATAGAATCCAGATAAAGTGAGGGCGTGCCGATGGCGGAAGAAAAGAAAGCGGACGAAAAAAAAGAGGAAGAGCAGCTCGTGATACCCGATGTCCTTCCGCTCCTGCCGGTAAGGGACGTCGTGATATTCCCTTTCATGATAGTCCCTCTGTTCGTCGGCAGGGAGCGGTCGATAAACGCGGTGGACTCCGCGCTCACGAAGGACAGGCTCGTCTTCACCGCCACCCAGAAGGACATAACGAAGGAAGACCCGGAGCCGGACGACCTTTATACCCACGGGACAGTGAGCATGATAATGAGGATGCTCAAGCTTCCCGACGGCAGGGTGAAGATACTCGTCCAGGGCCTGTCGAGGGCGCAGGTGGAGAAGTTCGTCCAGACCCGGCCTTCGTATACCGTGGAGATAACCAAGATAAAGGAAACGCCGGTCGCCGCTATATCCCTCGAGACCGAGGCGCTCATGCGCAACGTCAAGGAGCAGCTCGAGAAGCTCGCGTCTCTCGGAAAGGCCGTGTTCCAGGAGGTCATGATGGTCCTCGACAACATCCATGACCCCGGCCGCATGGCCGACCTCGTCACCGCCAACCTCGGCCTCAAGATAGACGAGGCGCAGTCTGTCCTCGAGACGCTCGACCCGCTCAAAAGGCTCGAGAAGGTCAACGATTATCTCGTAAAGGAACTCCAGGTCGCCCAGATGCAGGTGAAGATCCAGTCTCAGGCCAAGGAGGAGATGGACAAGACCCAGAGGGAGTACTTCCTCCGGGAGCAGATGAGGGCCATAAAGTCGGAGCTCGGCGACATGGAAGAGGCCGCCGAGGAGATGGAGGAGTTCAGGGAGAAGATCAAGAAGGCGAAGATGCCGCCGGAGGTCGAAAAGGAGGCCTTCAAGCAGGCCGAGAGGCTCGAGATGATGCACCCGGACGCCGCCGAGGCCGCCCTCATAAGGACGTACCTCGAATGGCTGGTGGACCTTCCGTGGTCCAAATCGACCAGGGACACTCTCGACCTGGCGAAGGCCAAGAAGGTGCTCGACGCCGACCACTACAACCTCGAAAAGATAAAGGAGCGCATCCTCGAGTACCTCGCGGTGCGAAAGCTCCAGAAAAAGACCAAGGGGCCGATACTCTGTTTCATCGGCCCGCCGGGGGTCGGCAAGACCTCCCTCGGACGCTCCATAGCCAGGGCCATGGGAAGGAAATTCGTTAGGATCTCGCTCGGCGGCATAAAGGACGAGGCCGAGATAAGGGGGCACAGGCGCACTTACGTCGGCGCTCTTCCCGGAAGGATCATCCAGGGGATAAAGCAGGCCGGGACCAACAACCCGGTGTTCATGATGGACGAGATAGATAAAATCGGCATGGACTTCAGGGGAGACCCTTCCTCGGCGCTCCTCGAAGTGCTCGACCCTGAGCAGAACTTCGCCTTCAGCGACCATTACCTGAACGTCCCCTTCGACCTCTCGAAGGTGATGTTCATTACGACGGCCAACATGACCGACCCGATACCGGAGCCGCTCCTCGACAGGATGGAGGTCATAAACCTTCCGGGGTACACCGAGGAGGAGAAGCTCCAGATAGCAAGGACCTACATAATACCGAGGCAGATAAAGGAGCACGGCCTTTCGAGGAAGCTCGTCGCCTTTCCGGACGAGACCGTAAGGAGGATAATATCCGAATATACGAGGGAGGCCGGGCTGCGGAACCTTGAAAGGGAGGTGGCTTCCCTTTGCAGGAAGGTCGCCAGGAAGGTAGCCTCGGGAAGGGCGGGCGCCACGGCCATAACCCCGAAGCTCCTTTACGAATATCTCGGCGTACCCAAGTACATACCGGAGGCCGAGCAGGAGGCCGACGAGGTCGGCGTGGCCACCGGGCTCGCCTGGACCCCGGTCGGCGGAGAGATACTGCACATCGAGGCCACGATCATGCAGGGCAAAGGCCAGCTCACGCTCACCGGCCAGCTCGGCGACGTCATGAAGGAATCCGCCCACGCCGCGCTCAGCTACGCGAGGACGAGGGCGCAGGAATTCAACCTTCCGGCGGACTTCTACAAGGACATCGACATCCACATACACGTCCCGTCCGGGGCTATCCCCAAGGACGGGCCTTCGGCCGGCATAACGATGGCGGCCGCCCTCATATCGGCCCTTACGAGAACGGCGGTGAACAAGGACATAGCCATGACCGGCGAGATCACGCTTCGAGGCAGGGTCCTTCCGGTCGGCGGCATAAAGGAAAAATGCCTCGCGGCCCTGAGGGCCAAGATAAATACAGTCATCCTACCTGAGCGCAACAAAAAGGACATCGAGGAGATACCCAAGGAAGTGCGCAAGCAGATGAAGTTCATCATGGTAAAGCACATGGACGACGTGCTGAAGGTGATCTTCAAGAAAAAGCCGAAGGCCGTCAAGAAAACGCCGAGGGGGCTGAGGGCCGAAAAAAGGCGCAAGACCCATGCGGCGCTCTGAGGACAGGCGGGTGAGAACCGCGCCTTCCGCCGGCTGAACGGCTTTTCCGCGCGAGCGGCGCGCTCCGTCGGTTTTTTCAACGGGTGAGGAACAGGGGAATATCCGGCCGCCAATGTATCTCAAGGAACTGGGCGAGGAAGGCATAATAAGGGCCCTCGAGAGAAGATTCGCCCTTATCCGCCATCCTCGTCTCGTAAAGGGCATAGGGGATGACGCGAGCGTTACGGTCGAGAAGGCCGGAAAGGCCCTTCTGGCGACGACGGACGTCCTCATCGAGGGCACACACTTCAGGCCCCATCTAACCACGCCCTATCTTCTCGGGAAAAAATCACTGAGCGTTTCGCTCTCCGACATAGCGGCCATGGGGGGCGAGCCGTTCTTCTCGCTCGTCTCGATAGCGCTTCCGCCGAAAACGAAAAAAAAGTTCCTCGACGAGCTTTACGACGGGATCTCGGATTGTGCGAGGGCATGGGGCGTAATCGTCGCCGGAGGGAACACCGCGCGCTCGCGATGCGGGGTGATGGTCTCCACGACGGTCATCGGCGAATCGCCCCTGGACGAGGTCGTCTACAGAAGCGGCGCCAGGCCCGGGGACGTCATATACGTCACCGGCGCCGTCGGGGACTCGGCCCTCGGGCTGCGGACTTTAAGAAAGCACGGATTAAAGGCCCTTTCAAGGGGCCCATTCAAGAACGCCGTCCTGAGGCACCTCGACCCGGCCCCGCGGATGAAGGCCGGAAGAACGCTCGCCAAGGCCCGCCTCGCCGGCGCGATGATGGACATAAGCGACGGCCTCGCTATCGACCTTGAGCGCGTCTGCGAAAGAAGCGGCGTGGGCGCCGTTATCTCGCTCCAGGCCCTGCCGCTGTCGGACGACATGAGGCGCTACGCCTCCTCGAAAAAAGACTGGGCCGCGCTCGCCCTCTCCGGCGGGGAGGATTATGAACTGCTCTTCACGTCGCCGGCGGGCGAGGCGGAAATAGCCGCCGCGGGCGGAAAGCTCGGCATCCGGATAACCCCCATCGGCAGGATAGTGAAGAAAGGGAAGGCGGGCAGGCTCGAGATAACGGGCGAGGGCGGCCTTCCGGTAAGGCTCGCGAGCCCCGGCTTCGGGCATTTCTAAGGCTCGGATTGACATTGGTTTTGAAACAATTCTATAATGGAGCGCATCTGAGGGCGCGCCGTCATGCGAATATCGGTAGGAAATAAATTCATACTCGGCTTCATAGCCGTCGTCGCGGCCGCCGCGTTCATACCCGGCATAATCGGCAGGTTTAACGTGGTCGAGTGGCTGCGCCAGCCTTTGAGCTTCCTTGCCGCCATTCTCATAGGGCTGGTGCTCGGATCGTTCTTCACGCGGAGCTTCACGAGACGCTTCGGCCTCCTTTCCGGCATGGCGCAGAAGATAAGCCGCGGCGACCTTGCCGGAGCGGACGATGTCAAGGAGGACACGAGGCTTTTCGAGGACGAGATGGCCGACCTTGAAGCCGCGCTTTCGCTCATGGCGATGAACTTGAAGGGCCTCGTTGAGCGCATAAGCGAGACCGTCGCCAATCTCGCCGACGCCCAGGACGCGTTCAACTCGGTGGTAACGAAGGGGCACGAGACGTCCAAGGAGGTCCTCTCCGGGGCCTCGAGCATATTCGACGGCGCCCTCAGGCAGGCCAATCACATAGGCGATGTATCCTCCGCCGTAAAGGCCATGGCGGGGCTGGCCGACGATGTCGCCCAGAAGGTCACCGAGAGCGCCAACGCCTCCCAGAAGGTCAACTCGATGGTACAGAGGGGAGCGACGGCCGCGACCTCGGCGATGGAAAAGATGGAGACGATATTCAAGGGCATAGAGAACACCGAAAGCGCCGCCATACGTCTCAAGGAGAAGTTGAACGACATACCGAAGATCCTGGACGTCATCACCCACATCTCGCGCCAGACCGACCTCCTCGCCCTTAACGCCACCATAGAGGCCTCGAAGGCCGGCGAGAACGGAAGGGGCTTCGCCCTGGTCGCCGAGGAGGTTAGAAGATTCGCCGACAACACGAACAACAGCGTCGAGGACGTAGCGTTCATAGTTAAGGATCTCAGGCTGGAAGTAGAGCGCGCGGTGTCTTCCGCGAGCGAAGGCGCATCCAACCTCAAGGGCGGCAGGGACGACCTCAGGAAGATCCGCGAAATACTCGTCGACATCACCAACTACACCTCCGACGTCGCGGAAAAATCCACCATGATCCTCGGCCTTACGCACAGGCAGAAAGAAAAGGTCGAAAGGTCGGTTGAGACCATAGAGCAGGTGGCGGGCATCGCAGGGCAGAACCTCAAGACCACTGAAAAGGTCGAGGAGACCGTCGAAGCGCACGTGGCCTCGATAAACGACACCATGGCCGCCTCCGAGAAGCTCTCGGAGCTTTCCGGGGAGCTGAAGGCCGTGGTCGCAAGGTTCAACCTCGATTGAACGGGCCCGCCGTTTTGATGGCGGCCGGGGCGATAATATTAATAACCGTTCCTCGCTGCGAGGGATCTCCGCCGTTTATGGGGAGTCCTTCGATTTTCCCGAATGGCTGACAGGCTTATCATCGATTTCGACGGGGCGAGGTGCTCGTTCGACACCGCCGACGTCGTGGGCGTCGTGGAGACGCAAAGGTCTTTTATTCCCGGCAGGGCAGGCTTTGTGACCGGCATAATAAGCCTTCGCGGCGAGCCGGTGGCGGTCGTGGATCTGAGGAAGGCCCTCGGCCATGCTCCAATGAAAAAAAGCGGGGAAGGCCAAGGGAGGGTCGTCGTGGTCGGGAGAAAGAACCGCGTCCTCGGTTTCGACGTCGGTTCGGCTACGGTCTCCTTCCTCTGGGAAAGCCCCGCGGCAGACGGCGAAGCTCGCGCGCAGGGAGACGACGTCGCGGCGCGGCCAGTGGATTGGGGAAGGATATTCGACGAGACCGCCGGCCTGCTTTCGATGGACGGCTCATAGAGGATAATGAGCGGCGCGTCCTTGCCATCTACCTTTTGATATGGACATCTCCAAATACAGGGGACTCTTTCTTCAGGAAGCCGGAGAGCATGTCTCAGGCATCGAAAAGAGCCTGCTCGGCCTCGAAAAGGGAGGGCCTGACCCCCATGCCGTAGAAAACCTTTTCAGACACTATCATTCGATAAAGGGCATGGCCGCGTCGATGGGATACGACGGCATATCGAGGCTCGCGCACGCCCAGGAAGACCTTCTTGACCGGGCGCGCTCGAAAAAGCTCGAACTCTCCGGTGCCATGCTCGCCGCGCTCTTGCGGTGCGCCGACGCGCTGAAGGGGCTCCTGAAGATGGTGGAGGAAGACCGGCCTCCGGCCGTTGACGTAAATCCATTTATAGATGAGATAAGGGCGCTCGTCGAAGGAAGGCCGGCCTTACGGGGCGCCGACGCCGGGGCCGCGGAGCTGAGGCTCCCGCAGACGATGAAGGTCGACGTCAGGGTGTTCGACGGCCTCCTCGCCGCTGCCGGAGACCTTTTCATGGCGCTTTCGCCGCTCAAGACGCTTTCACAGGGCTTCCGCTCGATAGCTTTCAAAGACAGCGTCCACATGCTCGGAAAATCCATAAACGCGATCTACGACAACATACTTTCGGCAAGGATGCTCCCGATAAGGGACCTGACCGAAGGGCTTCCCAGGGTCGTCCGCGACGTCTCGAACGAGACCGGCAAGAGGGTGGCTCTTAGGGTCGTGGGGGCCGAGGTCAGCGTGGACCGCTCGATCCTCGAAGGCCTCGCCGCCCCTCTCGTGCACATGATAAGAAACTCTGTCGATCACGGCATAGAGCCGCCCGAAGAAAGGGTCCGGGCCGGAAAGACGTCCGAAGGGTCGGTGGAGATAAGGGCGTATAATAAAAAAGACCGGGTGATCGTCGAGGTGTCGGATGACGGGGCCGGGATAGACCGTGAAAAGGTGAAGGCAAGGGCCATTGCCATGGGCATGCCTGCCGGACGGATAAGCGCGATGACGGATGAAGAAACGCTGCAGCTTGTCTGCGCGCCGGGCCTCAGCGTGAAGGAGAAGGCGACCGGCGTCTCCGGAAGGGGCGTCGGCATGGACGTCGTCAAGACTTCGGTGGAGGCCTTCGGGGGGTCGCTCCGCGTAGAGTCGTGGGAAGGCAGGGGGACCAGGATGACCCTCGAACTGCCGAGGACGGCGTCCATCGTGAAGGCCCTGCTCGTGTCCGCCGGCGGAGAGCAGTTTCTCATGCCCTCGTCGATGATAGAAAAGGTGCTTGACGCGGAAGGCAAGGATCTCGATGGCGCGTTCAGGCACGGCGGCAGGGATATCCCGCTCATCTCGAGATCGG
>JAKAIQ010000064.1 GCA_021825035.1 Deltaproteobacteria bacterium
TACAAAATGATAAATCAAAACCGAAACATTATGCCTCTTGTGGACATATTCGCTCATGTCCACCATATAACAACAAAAAAACTTACGAAGCAAGCTTCGAGGAATTTAACCCGTAGAGATTAAACACTCTGCTGCGGAGTTTGTGCGCGCTTCCGAGCCCTTCCTGGCATCTGATTTTCCAAGCTACGGCCCCTCCACCCCTCATCCGCGGCCTTCCTCCACCGGCTCATCACCGGATAAGAAGATCGAACTCGGTCACACACGTCCTTAAGCGCCGTTCGCCCGTGTCGCCTGGATTTTTAAAAGACAAAGACCCTGGGATCGATCTCCTTCCGGCCGCGGATACCGGTCACGGCTTAGTACGACCGTTCCCCGGGCTTATATTTCGTTATCGTTACATCCCTGTACCTTATCTTCAGCTCTCCGCCTTCCTTAAATGCGAGCGTGTGCTTGAGCCAGTCTTTGTCATTTCTTTGCGGAAAATCGGTCCTGAAGTGCGAGCCGCGGCTCTCCTCCCTCAAAAATGCCCCCCGAACGATGGATTCCGACACATCGCACATCCAGCCGAGCTCTATCAAGTTAAGGATATCCGAGTTGAAGGCGTCTCCTCTGTCCTTCACCGCCACCCGGTTCAGCCTGTCTTTGAGTTCGAGTATCTTATCGAGGGCCTTTTTTATCTTCTCTTTCGTGCGGAATATGCCGCAGTTACTCATCATGTTTTCCTTAAGCTCGTCCCTTATCTTCCATGCGGCTTCTCCTTTATCCGGCCTTTTTATTATCTCAGCCACGCCGTTAGCCGCATCCCCGAGGGCGGAATCCGGAAAATCGGGAAGCCTCGCGCCGAGGCAGTATTCGGACGCCCCCCGTCCGGCCCTTTTTCCAAAGACGATCGTTTCCAGGAGCGAGTTGCCGCCGAGCCTGTTCGCGCCGTGGACGCTCAGGCAGCCGCACTCTCCGGCTGCGTAAAGGCCTCTTACGCCGGTCGCCCCGTGCACGTCTATTTTTATGCCTCCCATCGAGTAATGCGCGCCTGGCTGTACTGGAACCGGCAACTTGACGGGGTCCACGCCGGCGAACTTGATTGCGAGGTCGCGTATCTGCGGGAGCCTTTCGTTTATCTTCTCCTCCCCGAGATGGCGGAGGTCAAGGTATATGCAGCCTTCAACTCCCCTCCCCTCGTCTATCTCGGTCTGCTCGGCGCGGGCGACGACGTCGCGACTGGCGAGTTCCTTCACTTTCGGAGCGTACTTCTCCATGAACCGCTCGCCCTTTGAGTTTACGAGTATCGCGCCTTCGCCGCGCGCGCCTTCGGTCATCAGGATGCCGTTCCTTTTAAGCGTGGTCGGATGGTACTGGACGAACTCCATGTCCATCAGCGGAAGGCCGGCTTCGAGGGCGAGTCCCATGCCGTCGCCCGTGGAGGAGAGGGCGTTAGTCGTTATCTTGAAGACCCTGCCGTAGCCGCCGGTTGCGAGTATTACGGCCCTCGATCGGAGGCGATGGAGCCTTCCGGTGGCGTACTCGATCGCTATAACGCCGCACACGAGGCCGTCCTCGACCACGAGCCTTATGACGTTCCACTCGTCGTAGATGTAGACCCCGTGCTTCAAAAGCTGTTCGTACATGACGTGCAGCAACCCGTGGCCGGTCCTGTCGGCCAGATAGCAAGTCCTGGGAAACCCGGCCCCTCCGAAGGGCCTCTGGGCTATATCTCCATTATCATCCCTCGAAAAAATCGCTCCCATCCTTTCAAGCTCCAGGATGGCCTCCGGCGCTTCGGTGCAGAGAATCTCCACGGCGTCCTGGTCGCCCAGGTAGTCGCTTCCTTTGACGGTGTCGAACATGTGGGCTTCCCACGAATCCGTCGATTTGAGCGCGGCATTTATGCCGCCCTGGGCCGCGACAGAATGGCTCCTCACTGGATAAACCTTCGAAACGACGGCGACGTTAAGGCCCCTGCCGGCAGCCTCTATCGCCGCTCGCATTCCAGAAAGTCCGGCCCCTATGACAATGACGTCGTGAACCACCATGGAATCTATCCTGTCAAGAAATACGCTTTAAAACACAGCGCGGACATTGGCCCGCCGCTTTGAGCATGGCTCGATCTCCGCGTGAGCTACAGTCCAAACCGCCGCCCGGAGCCTTTCTCAGAAATAAAAACCGCCAAGCCCGCCGAGCCGCCAGTTCGAGAATCTGTGAGCAGGCACGGCGCCGTCCGCGCCGACCATGTTGTCCGTGAACTGGTACTTGACGTTGAAACCGGCGAAGAAATTGCCTGAAGAAAAAAGAAGCTCCGAAAATATCTGTCCTCCGAGAAGCCAGGCGTTATCGCTAAAGACGTTTCCTGCCGAGACCACCGTTTCGCTCACGTGGTTGGCAGACATGCCGCCGCCGACGGAGAAGTTCGTGCCAGGCATGAACTCGTTTACGTATTTGACGTTCAACTCTATCGGAACGTAGGTAAGTTCGGTTCTCTGGCCGCCGACCGTGCCGGATGGGTTGGCAACGCCCGCTTCAACGCCGAGATATATCGGCTGGGCGACGTGGGCATATGCTTCAAGGCCCACGTATACGCTCTTATCAAGGCCGTTATTGGACAGAAAGCCATCCGTAAAATCGATATAGTCCATCTTGAGCGCAAGGCCTTCTCCGAGGATCGCCTTTTCTTCGCTGCGTGCCGCAGTGCATGCAAGGAGGACGGCCAGAAGTGCGAGCAAAATCATTCTCAGGGCGCCCGAAACCGACGCCGGGTCCTGTCCGGAATAAAATAAAACCGGATCCCATCGCTCGTTCCGCGGGCGGCTCGCCGTCCGCAATGCACTCAGAGAAGTTTTCATGTCAGGTCTCCTCGCTACGCGACTTTAATTGGAGCCTGGCTTGTCCGCCAGGGGTAGCCGGGCAGGCAATACAAGCGACCATTTCCTTACCGTGAAGGAACTCCACCATTCACAAAGGAGTTCTTCAGTAAAATATAGCAGAATTTGTGCATAATGACACAAAAAAATGGGAAGGACGGCGGCAGGGCCGGATTAACCCTGTGAGCGGCCGGAAGACCCGTTGAAGCCGGGTTCTTTATGGCCCGGCTTGACAAGAAGCGAGCGCCCGTTCCATGGCTTCCGGACTGCGCCAGGTTTCTCGATAAGGAAGCTCAGTCCTCCATAAAACACTTGTTTTTGAGCCCCGGCTATTGCATACTTTATACCTCACATCCGGCCTGTTCTTAGGGGCCCGAAAGGATTTTCTGGAATGGAACTTACCCTTGGCCCGGTGCTGTTCGAATGGAGAAGGGACGAGCTTCTTAAATTCTACGAGGAAGCCTCAAACTGGCCTGTTGACAGAGTCTATCTTGGCGAGGTCGTCTGCTCGAAAAAGACAGGCCTTACTCCGAAAGACATCGAGTCAATAGCCTGGGGGCTGGAAAAAGCGGGTAAAAAAGTTACGCTTTCAAGCCTTGCGGTAGTATCGAACGAGGACGAGCTCGCCTTCACGAGAAGGCTCGCGCAAATGTCAGGCTCTTTTTCCATGGAAGCTAACGACATGTCGGTTCTGAACATGATAAACCCGATCGAAAAGGAGATATTCGCAGGCCCCCACATTACCACGTACAACGCGCCTTCCATAGAGTTCCTTAAATCGCTCGGCATAAAAAGGGTCACTTTCCCGGTGGAGCTTCCGAGGGATTCCATCGCCTTCGCCATTAAGAATACGGGCATATTCGGCGAGGTCTTTGTCCATGGCAGGGTACCTCTGGCGTTTTCGTGGAGATGCTACACCTCGCGGGCCTATAACCTCTCGAAGACTGAATGCCGCCACCACTGCGGAAAATATCCAGACGGCATGGAGCTCAAGACCATGGACGGCGAGCCGCTTTTCGCAATAAACGGCACCTCGGTCCTGAGCTCAAAAACCTACACGCTCGTCGAGTTCGTGGAAGACCTCTCGTCGATAGGCGTAAAGGCGATAAGGGTTTCCCCTCAGAGCAGGTGCACCGGGAAAATAATAGACGTCTTCCGCAGGCGGCTCGACGGTAATCTCTCAGCCGAAGAGGGGCTCAGGCAGCTTGCGGAAGCCAACACGACGCCCGGCTACTGCAACGGCTGGTACACGGGCGCCGCCGGCAAAGACTACGTGAGCCCTATCGCGGCAGGGGCGTAAAGGCAGGCGGTTAAACGCCGGGACGAAACGGACGTGAATGAATGCGTATTTTGGATCGGCCTGGAATCATTAAACAGGCGGCTACGGCACGCAAAGAAGCTTCTAAGCAAAGGCCCTCCGCCACTTTCGAGACACATTTTTGGGGTTTTCAGGGCGCAACGGCCAAACGGGGCTATAATTAAAATGCTGCTTAATAAAATTTTAAAAAGGAGGATATTTACATGTCCGACCTGATAGACAAAGCTATCTTGATAGGTCTCGGCCTGGAGAAGAAAGCTAAAGAGGCGCTTACCGAGCTTGAGAAGGCGGGCAAGGCCGGGGTGGAGGAGAAATCCGAGGGCGGAACCGCCGCAGGGGAGCCTCTCAGCCCCAAGCAGGCGGTTGAGAACAAGGTTGTCGAGGAAGGGATAAAGACACTGAAGGATTTTCTGGCGCTCGTGAAGTCCGCCAGGGAAAAACTCGACAAGGAAGTAACGGCCGGTTCCGGCAAAGTCCTCGGGAAATTGAACGTCGCCACACAGGACGACATCGAGGTGGTAAAGGAGATGATAAGAGTTTCGAGGGAGAAGATAGATAATTTGGACAAGAGGGTCGCCGAGCTTGAAAAGATACAGAAGGAGGGCATGAGCTGAGCTCCGCCCCTATGACGACCCGGACGTTAAGGAACATAAAGCGTCTCAATAAGATCGCGGTTACTCTCATAAGGTGGGGGTTCGGCGGCCTCGTTACAGAGATCAGGCTTCTGCCGTTTGTCTCGACGATCGACAAGATATTCGTCTCGAGAAAGAGATTCGAGGGGCTTTCCATACCCGAAAGGATAAGAAAGGTCCTTGAAGAGTTGGGGCCGACGTTTATAAAGCTCGGACAGATAGCGTCCACGAGGGCTGATCTGCTTCCGTCGGACTGGATCCAGGAATTCAAGAAGCTCCAGGACATGGTGCCTCCGTTTCCGTTCGAGGCGGTCAAGAAGACAGTAGAGCGGTCTTTAAAAGCCCCTATTCCAGCCCGTTTCAAATCCTTCGATCCGGTTCCCGTCGCGTCCGCATCCATAGCTCAAGTCCATCACGCCGTACTTACCGACGGCACTGAAGTAGCCGTAAAAGTCAAGCGGCCCGGGATAGGCGACATGGTCGACTCCGACATGTCGGTCATGCACATAGTGGCCGCCCTCCTCGAAAAGTATATCCCCGCATCCAGAAGGTACAAGCCGAAAGAGGTCGTGAGCGAATTCGAAAGGGTAATCACGAACGAGCAGGACCTGTCCGCGGAAGGCGTTAACATTAATCGCTTCTACAACCTCTTCAATGGCAATCCAGACATACAGATACCGAAGGTCTATTGGGATTACACCACCGAAGAGGTCCTTACCATGGAAAGGATAAGCGGCACGCCCATAGACGAGATAGAGACGCTCAAGGCAAAGGGCATAGACATAAAGACCGTGGCAATAAAGGGCCTCGGGCTCTTCTTCAAACAGGTCTTCGAGTTCGGGGTATTCCATGCGGACCTTCACCCGGGCAATATCTTCGTGCGCGACGACGGGGTGATTATATACCTCGATTTCGGCATTATAGGCCGCCTCGACAGCAACCTCCGGAAGTACCTCGCCGGGATACTCTATTATATGGTAAGAAAGGATTACTACAGGATGGCAATGATCCACCGCGAGATGGGCCTCATCGGCGATGGCGTCGACATCCGCGAGTTCGAGGAGGCGCTTCGCGACATAACAGAGCCGATATTCGGCCGCACGCTTGAGCAGATACACATATCGTCGCTCCTGATGAAGCTTCTCCACGCGGCCCGCAGGTTCGACATGACGATGCAGCCGAACCTCCTGCTTCTTCAGAAGTCCATGGTCATAATAGAAGGGGTCGGACGGCAACTCTACCCGGACGTCAACATGTGGGAGGTGGCAAAGCCGCTTATCTACAAATGGATGATGAGGGAAAAGTTCTCTCCGAAGGCTATACTTGGCAGAGGAAGGGAACGCGCCGACGATCTTGTCAACGCAGCCATCGAGGTGCCCGTCAAGATGAACAATATCCTCAACAAGGCGCTCAGGGAGGACTTGAGGGTGAGGTTCGTGCTGGAGAGGTTCGACGAGGTGGTGGATGAGATAGAATACGCCGGGAAAAGGGCTGCCGGAGCCTTCCTGGCCGGCGCGCTTGTCATAGGCGCGGCGGTCGTAATGGCATTCCCGGGCAGGGCGAGAACTATCTTCGGCATGCCTGTTTTGAGCCTTGCGGGCTTCATTCTGGCCTTTATCCTCGGCATAAGGTTTTTGACAGGAGACTCCAGAAAAAGGTAAAATAACGACTATGAGTGAAAAAGAAGACAGGGTTACGTATTTCGGCGACTCTCTCGTGCCGGAGGACGAAAAACAGGCCAGGGTAAACGAGGTGTTCGACTCGGTAGCCGGTAAATATGACCTCATGAACGACCTCATGTCAATGGGCACGCACCGGCTCTGGAAGAGGTTCATAGCGGCCGAGACGAGGCTCAGGCCTGGGCAATCCTCGATAGACGTGGCGGGCGGAACGGCGGACATATCGATACTCATGGCCGAAAAGGTCGGAGGCGGCGGCCGGGTCGTCGTATACGACATAAACGGAGAGATGCTCAAGGTCGGAAGGGACAAATGCATTGACCGGGGGCATACCGGCAACATCGAATTCGTGCAGGGTAACGCCGAGGAGATAGCCTTTGCCGATGACACATTCCATTGCGCCACAGTCGGCTTCGGAATAAGAAACGTCACCCGCCTCGATAAGGCATTTAGCGAGATGAGGCGGGTTGTAAAGCCCGGCGGCAGGGTTATATGCCTCGAGTTCTCAAGGCCTCGGAACGCAGTCCTGAGCAAGCTTTACGACTTCTATTCGTTCAACGTAATACCCAAAATAGGCGAGTTTATAACCGGCAACAGAAGCGCATACGAGTATCTGCCGGAATCCATACGGAGATTCCCGCCCCAGGATGAGCTTAAAAAGATAATGGAGGATGCAGGACTCTTCAGGGTAAACTACCATAACCTCTTTAACGGCATAGCGGCCGTACACATAGGGACAAAGGTCTGAGCATGGCGATCATCGACAGGGACACAAGAGACAGGCTGAGGGCGATGCTATCAAAGGGCATGAGCCTGCCGCTGAAGGCCATTCCGCTCTGGATGGAGGCCATAGGGGTGGGGGTATTCATCTCTTCCATAGTCGAGAGCCATCCCGGCTTCAAAGAGCGGCTCTGCGAGCTCAACGGAAAGGTCTTCAGGTTCGAGGCGACCGACATAAAAAAAAGCTTTTACCTCCGTATCAAGGACTGCGACATAAAAGTCCTCCCGCACATGGACAGACCCCCGGATGTAATAATGCGGGGCGAGGTAAAAACCCTTACGGACGTCCTTCTCGGAAAGGTGGATCCGGACACCGTGTTCTTTTCGAGGAAGCTCGAGATAAACGGCGACACCTCGGCAGCCATACACTTCAAAAACATCCTGGCGGCGCTGTCATAGTGTTATGTCCAAGAACCCCCGCACGCGTCGATAGGTCTGCGAGTGGAGTTCCTGCTTGCGCCTTGCGGGCGAGGTAAGGAGAGAACAGCCCCTCTTTATATAGCCCTTCCCCTGGCGGGACAGGACTTGCGAGGGAGGATACGTGGGTGCAAAGATTTAGCGGCGGGCCTACAGCCTAACCCTTATTACCGTCTTCACATTCCCCCGGACGTTGAAGTCCCCGGTCACTTCCATCTTCTTGGGCTTTATGGCCTTCTTGATGTCTTCGAATATCCTGTTTGTTGCGGCCTCGTGGGAGATTGATTTCGTCCGGTACGAATTGAGATAGAGCTTAAAGGACTTAAGCTCCACCACGAACCTGCCCGGCGTATACGTGAGGCAGATGGTGGCGAAGTCGGGGTATCCCGATCGCGGACAGAGACACGTGAACTCCGGGTACGATATCTCGATAGTATAGTCCCTTCCGGGGCTCGGGTTTTCCCATGCGACAAGTTCCGATTGCTCTATGGCCAGTTCTCCGTATTTTTTTGGCATAATCGCTCCTGGACGTAAATATTAACAATTCCAGCCGCCCGTGTAAAGAGGCTAGAAAATACCCCTTGACAAAGTTTCACAATTTCGCAATTGTATAACTATCAACCATTCGAAAGGAGAAGATTAAAGATGCGTACCGTTACGATCGTTCTTCAGGATGCGCCATACGGGAACGAAAAGGTCTGGAACGCGCTCCGGCTATCTCAGGCGCTTCTTGCCGAGGGGGCGAAGGTGAGGATATTCCTTTACGGAGATAGCGTCGCGGCCGCAAAGAAGGGGCAGAACCCGCCCAGGGGTTATTACAACATAGGTGACATGATAGCCGGGCTTGTTCAGAAAGGAGCCGAGGTGAGGTCGTGCCTTACTTGCACGAACGCCAGGGGCCTCACGCAGGAAGATTTCATCGAGGGCACATTCGTCGGCAAGACCCTGGATCTCGCCCGGTGGGTCAATGAAGACGGGCAGGTGATGGTCTTTTAGGCGGCGCGGCCGTCAGGGCTCACTCATCTTTCCTTGACAAACCCCCATTTTTTTTGTATGTTAAAAAAATTCGGTTTTGTATGCGCCTGTAGCTCAGTGGATAGAGCATCGGCCTCCGAAGCCGAGGGTCGGAGGTTCAAATCCTCTCAGGCGCGCCAGTTCCACGTCCAGAGGATTAGAATAAAGCGTAACATGGGCCGCTAGCTCAGTTGGTAGAGCAGCTGACTCTTAATCAGCGGGCCAGAGGTTCGATCCCTCTGCGGCCCACCATGAAAATCAAGGGGTTGCGGGACTTCCCGTAACCCTTTTTTCATTTCACTGTCCGGTTTTTGTCCGGTAGACAATCGGCGACGGGGAGTGCCAGACAGAAAAATATGTGCTAATGGCAATCATAAATTCTACTATTTGGTAGTGGATGGCGGTCTGCATCTTCGTCAGAATGGTATTCCGGCATATTTTAAAAGCATCTTTTTCGGCATCTTTTTTAAATTGACAATGGATAGGCTAATTGATAGTTTTTCTCGAAACATTGACAGGGAAGGGTATTACGAAATCTGATGGTGCGTAAACGCCGCTCGAACCTCCCCTCATTGATAAAACTGCTCGAAAGGCCGCGATAGAACACTTTTCTGACGTTCCGACGGTTTTACTCAATGCGTCGAGTAAAACCGGCCGTTGGCATGATATGACGGTAATAGCCTTGCGATTGCTCTTGTAAATAATATAATGAGGCATAGCGCCCGTGAAGTGCGCTAAAAATGATGTTCTTAAGGACTTCATAAAGGAGATCTCAAATGTCAGATGAAAAGGAAGTAATAATCGGAGAGTACAAAGGAAGCCCAACTATTTCATTGCCAACTGGTAACCCGAGGTTCCCTTTTACTTTTGGATTAACCAAGGCAAAGTTGATATTGGCTTATATAGAAGACATCAAGAAGTTTGTAGAAGAAAATGACAAACCAAAGAAATGAGACAAATCATATATGCCCTTAATCCGTTGTACGGCAAATTTGCCTGAGGAGCTTGTGGTAAAGGGGTTGTAGCCTTTTTTTCATTTTACTGTCACTGTTGCCCCCGCTTCTACAACCATAAGGGACATCTTGCACTGCCGGAGGTGTTCGGAATACGCGCCAATCCCATCCATTGGAAATATAGGCTTGACAATTCAGCTTGTAAATTATAAACTTTCGCGTTAATTATCACCCTGCGCTTGGAAGTTCAAAGCACAGACGGCAAAAGGATGGAGGGTTTGACCTCTCCCCTGAGATTAAAGCCACTTGAAAGTAGAGTCTCCGGGTGTTAAAACACCCAAAGGAGGCTTGAAGATGGCGCGCAAAAGACACACCCCGGAACAGATCATCGCGGTA
>JAKAIQ010000065.1 GCA_021825035.1 Deltaproteobacteria bacterium
CTTCGTGCTCAATACCTTCGTTATGGCCGCCGTCAACGACGTCTTCCCGTGGTCAACGTGCCCGATCGTCCCAACGTTAATGTGCGGCTTCCCACGCTCAAATTTGGCCTTGCTCATAATCACCCTCCAAAACTGAATAAATAAGTTATTTCCCAGCCGCCTTTGCGGTAAGCACTTCTGCCACGGACGAAGGCACCTGCTCATAGTGCGAGAATTGCATGGTATAGGAGGCTCTTCCCTGCGTCTTGGACCTTAAATCCGTCGAATAGCCGAACATGTTTGCAAGAGGGACGTTCGCGGAAACCACCTGAAAACCGCCCCTTGCGTCCATGCCGAGTATCTTCCCCCTCCTGGAGTTCAGATCGCCAATGACGTCCCCCATAAACTGTTCCGGCACAACGACTTCGACGCTCATTATCGGCTCAAGCAGTATCGGGCCGGCATTTCTCATGGCCTCTTTGAAGGCCATCGATCCCGCTATCTTAAACGCCATCTCGGATGAATCCACATCATGGAACGAGCCGTCATAGAGGGTAACCTTAACATCAACGACCGGATAACCGGCGAATATGCCCGTTTCGGTAGCCTCGCTTATGCCGTTCTCTATCGGGTTTATGAATTCTTTCGGAATGGCGCCTCCAACGATCTTGTTGACGAACTCAAATCCCTTTCCCTGTTCAGAGGGTTCGAGCTCGATATAGACGTGCCCGTACTGTCCTCTGCCGCCGGTCTGCCTGATATACTTGCCTTCGGCCTTCGACTTCTTTGTAACGGTCTCTCTGTAAGCGACCTGCGGCTTTCCTACGCTCGCCTCCACCTTGAACTCCCTGAGAAGTCTATCGACGATTATCTCAAGGTGAAGCTCGCCCATTCCAGAGATGATAGTCTGGCCAGTCTCTTCGTCAGTCCTCACCCTGAAAGACGGGTCTTCTATGGCAAGCTTCTGAAGCGATATGCCGAGTTTTTCCTGGTCGGCCTTTGTCTTTGGCTCTATGGCGATGCTCATAACCGGATCTGGAAAATCCATCGACTCGAGTATTATGGGCTTATCGGGGTCGCATATCGTATCGCCGGTTATCGTGTATTTCATGCCCACTGCCGCGGCTATGTCTCCGGCGTAGACCTCTTTCACTTCCTCGCGCTTGTTGGCGTGCATCTTAACGAGCCTTCCGATGCGCTCTTTCTGGTCTTTCGTAGAATTAAAGACGTAAGACCCTGCGGTCATGCACCCTGAGTAGACGCGGAAAAACGTCAACTGTCCGACAAACGGATCGGTCATTATCTTGAAGGCAAGGGCCGAGAAAGGCGCTTCGTCCCTTGCTTCCCTCTTGTCTTCCTTATCGGTATTTGGGTCCATCCCCTCTACCGCCGGGATATCTATCGGGGAAGGGAGATAATCGACCACGGCGTCAAGGAGAAACTGCACTCCCTTGTTCTTGAAGGCCGAGCCGCAGAGTACAGGCGTTATCTCCATGGATATCGTGCCCTTCCTTATGGCCTCCTGTATCTCCTCCCCGGTAACCGGGCTTCCCTCAAGGTACTTCTCCATGAGCTTTTCGTCAAAGTCCGAAGCCGCCTCTATGAGCTTTTCCCTGTACTCCCTGACGATATCCGACATGTCGGCGGGCACATCCACGACCCTGTATTTTGCGCCCAACGTGTCCTCATCCCAGATAATGGCTTTCTCGTTCACAAGGTCCACAACGCCCTTGAAAGTATCCTCGGCTCCGACCGGGAGCTGAAGCACCACGGGCCTGGTCTTGAGCCTATCCACCATCATGCCCACGACCCTGAAGAAATCAGCCCCCACGCGGTCCATCTTGTTGACGAACGCAATCCGCGGCACCCTGTATTTATTCGCCTGACGCCACACGGTTTCGCTCTGAGGCTCAACTCCACCAACTGAGCAGAAAACCGCTACCGCGCCGTCAAGGACTCTCAACGACCTCTCAACTTCTATTGTAAAATCTACGTGGCCGGGGGTATCTATGATATTTATGCGGGTATCTTTCCAGGAACAAGTCGTGGCGGCGGAAGTTATGGTGATGCCTCTTTCCTTCTCCTGTTCCATCCAGTCCATTACGGCGGTGCCTTCATGGACCTCTCCTATCTTATAAGTAACCCCGGTATAATACAGGATCCTCTCGGTAGTAGTGGTCTTTCCCGCATCTATATGGGCCATTATGCCTATATTTCTTTGTCTGTCTATCGGAATCGTTCTCGACAACGCAAAAACTCCTCGGTTCTACTTTGTTTATCTCGATTGTCCGTGAAGTGTCTTTATTCAAAGCCCCTCACAGTTAGCTATTCGCCCGCTTCGCATTCGACATTGCGAACCAAACCACTTGCCGTCCGAACTACCAGCGATAATGGGCAAAGGCCTTGTTGGCCTCAGCCATTTTATGGACGTCTTCCTTCTTCTTTACAGAGCCGCCCTTATTGTTGGACGCATCTATAAGTTCGGCAGCGAGCTTCTCGACCATAGACTTTTCGCTTCTTTCGCTCGCATAACTGACGAGCCATCTCAACGCAAGCGAAAGCTTCCTGTCAAGCCTGACTTCGACAGGCACCTGATAGGTCGCACCGCCCACCCTGCGCGATTTGACCTCCAGAACCGGCTTTATGTTGTCGAGCGCCTTCTTGAACACCTTTATAGGCTCAGTCTTCGTCTTCTCTTCAATGACGTCAAACGCCCCGTAAAGTATACCCTCTGCCTTGCTTTTCTTGCCATCCGAAGTGAGCTTATTTACAAGCCTTGCAATGACCTTGTCATTATATTTAGGGTCCGCCAGAACATCCCTCTTCGGTACATTACCCTTGCGAGGCATATTTCCTCCGTTACATTCTACTCGTCTTAATTAATTCAAGAAAATAATACGCCTGCCTTACGGCGGCATATTTGATCGATCTTACTTGGGTCTCTTTGCGCCGTATTTGGAGCGCGCCTGCTTCCTGTCCTGAACCCCCATCGTATCGAGCGTGCCCCTGATTATATGATACCTTACTCCAGGAAGATCCTTTACCCTGCCGCCCCTTATGAGCACAACCGAGTGCTCCTGAAGGTTGTGGCCGATCCCGGGTATATAGGTAGTCACTTCCATGCCATTTGTCAGCCTAACCCTTGCGACTTTTCTCAAGGCCGAGTTTGGCTTCTTCGGAGTGGTCGTGTAAACCCTGACGCACACCCCTCTTTTCTGGGGACACCTGTTCAGCGCCGGCGAGGCCGTCTTTACTTTGCTTTTGACCCTGCCCTTGCGGACAAGCTGATTTATTGTTGGCATAAGCCACCTTTCGCTATGGCGTAAATCAAAATAATGTACCCACTTTTCGAGACCTTGTCAAGAGCTATTTGCCTCGATTTTCAAAAAAGACCTATTTTCTCAAAAGGGACGACTTCTTCAAGCCGTCTCCTGCTCAGCCTCAGCAGGCTTCTCCTCTTCTATCTGGGGCGGCACATCGGCTCTAACCTTGGTATACTTCCTGAATCCGGTGCCTGCCGGTATAAGCCGGCCCATGATGACGTTTTCCTTGAGTCCGCGCAGGTAATCCACTTTCCCCTCAACCGCGGCGCCGGTTAGCACCTTGGTAGTCTCCTGGAAAGATGCGGCGGATATGAAGCTTTCAGTCGAAAGCGACGCCTTCGTTATGCCTTGCAGAAGCGGTTCGGCGATGGCAGGCTTCTTGCCCTTCGTTATTATCTTGTCATTCTCCTCCTCGAAGATATACCTTTCGACCTGTTCGCCTATAAGGAGGTTCGTGTCCCCGGGGTCCTTTATCTTGACTCTCCGAAGCATCTGGCGCACTATGACCTCTATGTGCTTATCGTTTATCTTGACGCCCTGTAGCCTGTAGACCTCCTGCACTTCATCAACGAGATATTTGGCGAGTTCCTTTACTCCGAGAACCCTGAGTATGTCATGCGGATTGGCGGAGCCGTCCATCAGCGGTTCCCCGGCCCTGACCCTATCGCCTTCTCTTACGCTTATGTGCTTGCCCTTTGGTATCAGATACTCCTTCGGCTCGCCTGTCTCCGGCGTAATGACTACCTTTCTTTTGCCCTTGGTATCCTTGCCGAACGAAACCACACCGTCGATTTCGCTTATGACGGCGCACTCCTTCGGTTTTCTCGCTTCAAAGAGCTCGGCGACCCTGGGCAGACCGCCTGTTATATCTTTTGTCTTGGTCGTCTCTCTCGGAATCTTTGCGACCATGTCGCCGGCCTTGACCGTATCTCCCTCATTTATGGTAAGGATAGCGCCTACCGGCAGCAGATAACGGGCCTCTATGTTGGTTCCGGCGATCTTACGAGTCCTGCCGCTTTCATCCTTTATGGATACCCTTGGACGCAGGTCGCCTTCCTTATAAGCTACTATTACCTTGCTTGAAAGGCCCGTGACTTCGTCGACCTGTTCCCTCATGGTCTTCCCTTCCTCGATATCCCCGAACCTCACTATGCCGGAAACCTCGGTTATGATAGGTATCGTATAAGGGTCCCATTCGGCTATGACCGAGCCGGCGGCAACAGTACCGCCATCTGCCACTCTGAGTCTCGCGCCATATATGACAGAGTTCCTTTCACGGTCCCGGCCATGCTCATCCTGTAACGCAAGATCTCCGTTACGGTTCATGACGATCGCCTCACCTCTCGAATTGACGGCGACGTTGAGGTTATGAAATTTCGCGATGCCTTCGTGACGGGCCTCGAGGGTAGTTTGCTCGGCGCGCCTGCTCGCAGTTCCACCTATATGGAACGTCCTCATCGTAAGCTGTGTTCCGGGTTCGCCGATAGACTGGGCCGCAATAACGCCCACAGCCTCGCCCATCTCGGCCATCCTCCCGCGGGTAAGGTCCCTGCCGTAACACTTAATGCAGATGCCTCTCGAGCTTCTGCAGGTCAGGACGCTCCTTATCTTTACCCTGTCGATTCCGGCCTCTTCTATCCTTTCGATCTTGCCTTCGTCTATCCCGTCGTTGGCCTCGACGATAACCTCTTTGGTGAACGGATCTACAACTTCCTCGAGGGCGACCCTGCCGAGAATCCTCTCGCCGATGGGCTCTATCACTTCTCCTCCTTCAACGAGGGATGTCATGTATATCCCGTCCAGAGTGCCGCAGTCCTCGTCGGTTATGATAGCGTCCTGTGCGACATCGACGAGCCTTCTTGTCAGATACCCGGAGTTTGCCGTCTTAAGGGCTGTGTCCGCAAGACCTTTTCTGGCGCCGTGCGTAGATATGAAGTATTGAAGAACCGTAAGGCCTTCCCTGAAGTTCGCCGTAATCGGCGTCTCGATGATTTCGCCCGATGGCTTCGCCATAAGGCCCCTCATGCCGGCAAGCTGCCTGATCTGCTGGGCGGAGCCCCTTGCGCCGGAATCGGCCATTATGAATATCGGGTTGAAGCTCGGTATCTGCTTTTCCGCCCCCTTCTCGTCCTTAACGCTCTCCGTGCCCAGCTCCTTGAGCATCTCGTCCGCGATCTCTTCGGTCGCCTGAGCCCAGATGTCTATAACCTTGTTGTAGCGTTCGCCGTCCGTTATAAGACCTTCGTTATATTGCTTCTGGATCTCTTTGACCTCATCATACGCCTTGTTGAGAAGTTTTTCTTTCTTCCTCGGTATCTTCATGTCGTCTATACATATCGATATGCCGGCCTTTGTCGCATACCGGTATCCGAGGTCCTTTAGCTTGTCCGCGAGTATGACAGTCTCCTTGTTGCCGGCCCGCCTGTAACACGTATCAATAAGGTCGGCGAGACGCTTCTTGTCCATTACCCTGTTTATCTCTTCAAACCCTATGACAGGCGGCACGGACTCGGACATGATTATCCTTCCGACGGTAGTGTCCACGAGCTTTCCGTCGAGCTTGACCTTTACGCCGGCCTGAAGGTGGGCGGCGCCGCCGTCGTAGGCCGCTCTGACCTCCTCAAAGGACGAAAAACGCTTGCCCTCGCCCTTTACTCCGGGCCGCTCACGCGTAAGGTAGTAGAGTCCAAGGACTATATCCTGCGTTGGAACGATTATAGGTTTACCATGCGCCGGCGAAAGTATGTTGTTCGTCGACATCATCAGCACCCTTGCTTCCACCTGCGCCTCCACGGAAAGAGGCACATGCACTGCCATCTGGTCTCCGTCGAAGTCGGCGTTAAAAGCGGTGCAGACGAGAGGATGTAACTGTATGGCCTTACCCTCGATAAGAATCGGTTCGAAGGCCTGAATACCGAGCCTGTGGAGCGTGGGAGCCCGGTTTAAAAGCACGGGGTGTTCCCTGATTACCTCGTCAAGTACGTCCCAGACCTCCGATCTTTCCTTTTCGAGCATCTTCTTCGCGCTCTTTATCGTGGTCGCGTATCCCTTTTCCTCGAGCTTCTGGTATATGAAGGGCTTAAAGAGCTCAAGAGCCATCTTCTTGGGAAGACCGCACTGATGAAGCCTCAAGTCGGGCCCTATGACGATGACCGAACGGCCGGAATAATCGACGCGTTTTCCGAGCAGGTTCTGCCTGAACCTTCCGCTCTTGCCTTTTATCATATCGCTCAGCGACTTCAGGGGGCGCTTGTTCTGTCCGGTGATGATCCTGCCTCTCCTGCCGTTGTCGAAGAGCGCATCGACTGCCTCCTGGAGCATCCTCTTTTCATTTCTGATGATTATGTCAGGGGCATTGAGCTCCATGAGACGCTTAAGCCGGTTGTTCCTGTTGATGACCCTTCTGTAAAGGTCGTTAAGGTCTGACGTTGCGAATCTCCCGCCGTCCAGGGGAACGAGCGGCCGCAAATCCGGCGGCAGGACCGGTATCACTTCAAGTATCATCCACTCAGGCCGATTCCCGGAGGTAAGAAACGCGTCTACCACCTTGAGCCGCTTGGCTATCCTCTTTTTCCGGGCGTCCGAGGCGGTCTTTTTCATCTCAAGCCGCAATGTGGAGGAAACCTTGTCAAGGTCGATCTTGCGCAGCATCTCCCTTATGGCATCTGCGCCCATGCCAGATGTGAATCCGTCAGGGCCCCATTTCTCCACGGCCTTCTGATATTTATCTTCGTTAAGGAGTTCCCCGGCCTTGAGTTCCGACTCCTTCGGGTCTATGACCACGTAATTTTCATAATAAAGCACCCTTTCAAGTTCCTTAAGCGTCATATCGAGCATGGCGCCTATTCTTGAAGGAAGGCTGCGCAGGAACCATATATGCGCAACAGGAGTGGCAAGCTCTATGTGGCCGAGTCTCTCGCGCCGGACGTTGGAGGGTATCACTTCAACGCCGCATTTTTCGCATACCACTCCCCTGTGCTTCATTCTCTTGTATTTGCCGCAGTTGCATTCGAAGTCTTTCACGGGCCCGAATATCTTGGCGCAGAAAAGGCCGTCACGCTCGGGCTTGAACGTCCTGTAGTTTATGGTCTCTGGCTTTTTTACCTCGCCATGCGACCACTCCCTGATCCTTTCAGGCGAGGAGATGGTTATCCTTATGGCGTTAAAGTCCATAGGTTTTTTATGTTTTTCAAGCAATGCCATGAGGCTTTCCAATGTTAAACCTCCTTCTTTTACATGGGCTATTTATAATTAAACCCTTTAACCCGCGATAGATAACTACTAACGCAACACCCGCCTCTTCCGCTGCAGGAATTAATCCTTTTCTTCCTCTTCGATGAGGCTTACGTCGAGGGCAAGGCTCTGGAGCTCCTTAATGAGAACGCTGAATGATTCCGGAAGCGTCGGTTCGAGCGCATAGTTGCCGGTCACTATCGATTCGTACATCCTGGTCCTTCCCGGCACGTCATCGGATTTTACGGTCAAGAATTCCTGGAGGCTATGGGCTGCTCCGTAAGCCTCCATCGCCCAGACTTCCATTTCTCCGAGCCTCTGGCCTCCGAACTGCGCCTTGCCGCCAAGGGGTTGCTGCGTGACGAGGGAATAAGGACCGGTGCTCCTGGCGTGTATCTTGTCATCCACCAGGTGATGAAGCTTCATCATGTACATCATTCCGACCGTGACTTCCTGGTCAAACGGCTCTCCCGACTTTCCATCATAAAGCCTTGTCTTTCCGGACTTCGGCAGACCCGCGCTTTCAAGAGCGTCTTTCACGTCATTTTCCATCGCGCCGTCAAACACCGGACTCGCCATGTAGAGCCCGTCATTGGCGATCCTCCCGGCAAGTTCCAGCGCCTCGTCGTCCGAGAGCCCGTTCACAAACTTGCTGAACTCCGGAGAAGCGTATATCTTCTTTATCCTGTCCCTGATCGCATTCACTCCGGCGTTCTTCTCAACCATGGCTCTTACGGCCCCGCCAAGTCCCTTGGCCGCCCATCCGAGATGGGTCTCGAGTATCTGTCCGATGTTCATCCTTGAAGGGACTCCGAGCGGATTCAATACGATATCCACGGGCGTGCCGTCGTCCAGATAAGGCATGTCCTCTTCCGGAAGTATCCTCGATATAACGCCCTTATTCCCGTGTCTTCCCGCCATCTTGTCGCCTACGGAGACCTTACGCTTCATGGCAATATAGACTTTCACCATCTTGATGACGCCGGGCGGGAGCTCGTCGCCGCGCTTCAGCCTGTTTATCCTCTCGTCAAAGACCATCTTTATGAGGTCTATCTGCTCATTGAGATTCCCGGCCATCTCGCCTATCTCTTTTTCCGCCTTCTCATCGGCGGGAACGATCTCATGCCACTTGCTTTGCGGGATCGCCGATAGAATATCCGCTGTTATTGCCTTCCCCTTGCTGAGGATGGTGTTGCCCTTCTTGTCAGCGATGCGCACCTGGGATTTCCTGTTGAGAAGAAGCCTGTAGATCCTGTTATACGCGGATTCCTTGACGATGCTTATCTCGTCCTCGCGGTCTTTCATGAGCCGCGCGACTTCCCTGTCTTCTATGGACCTGCTCCGTTCGTCTTTTTCGGCGCCCTTCCTCGAAAACACCTTGGCGTCGATAATAACGCCCTCGATGCCGGGCGGCACCCTGAGGGAAGTGTCTTTAACGTCCTCGGCCTTCTCGCCGAATATGGCGCGCAGGAGCTTCTCTTCGGGAGACAGCTGAGTCTCCCCCTTGGGCGTAATCTTGCCCACGAGTATATCTCCGGGCACCACTTCAGCGCCTATCCTGATTATTCCGCTTTCATCGAGATTTTTAAGGGCCTCGTCCCCGACATTGGGGATATCCCTCGTTATCTCTTCCTTTCCGAGCTTTATATCCCTTGCCACCACCTCGAACTCTTCTATGTGCACGGAAGTAAAAACGTCATCCCTGAGAAGGCGTTCGCTTATGAGTATGGAATCCTCAAAGTTGTATCCGCCCCAGGGCATGAATGCGACCATAACGTTCTTTCCAAGGGCGAGTTCACCTTCGTACGTTGAAGGGCCATCGGCGATGACCTGTCCGGCCATGACCTTATCCCCCCTGAAGACTATCGGCTTCTGGGTAAGGCAGGTGCTCTGGTTTGACCTTCTGAACTTCGTGAGGGCATAGATATCGACCCCGCCGGAATCATTCCTGACCACGATGCGTGTTGCGTCGACGCCTTCGATGACGCCGCCGTTCTTGGCAAGTATCGTGACTCCCGAATCCCTTGCAACGATGCTTTCCATGCCGGTGCCGACTATGGGCGCCTCGGTGCGGATAAGCGGCACCGCCTGCCTCTGCATGTTGGAACCCATGAGCGCTCGGTTGGCGTCGTCATTTTCAAGAAAAGGCACGAGGGAAGCCGCCACGCTGACAAGCTGGTTCGGCGAGACGTCCATGAGGGTGATATCCTCCGGACGGGCCATTACGAACTCTCCGCCCTTTCTGGCGGAGATGAATTCACTCGTGAACTTACCGGTACCGTCAACCGGAGCATTTGCCT
>JAKAIQ010000066.1 GCA_021825035.1 Deltaproteobacteria bacterium
GCCCGTAGCCCAAGATGAAAATGGTGAGAGAAAAGGGAATGCCTGCTGAAGAAGAGCCAGGCATGCGGCAACGTTTCAAAGGATTGCGCATGTTGCCGGGAATAAGCAATGCGTGAGTCCCGGACGCCGGTGAGATTCAGTGCACCGTATTGCTGTGCCTCAAGCCTGCCGGAAATGCGGCCGCATCCCTGATACCTGATAAGGTCACCTTTGTCCTGAAAGACTATCCCTTACTTTCCGTAAAGCCGCCTTGAGCTCCACGGTGTTTTTCTTAAGGCTTCTCTGTTTTCTCAGGAGGTACGCCGGGTGATAAACCGGCATTATGGCCGGCCCGTGGTCGGATTTGATCCAGCCGCCCGGTTTGAAGTCCTCATCCGGAGCAAGGCTCGACAAGGCGGTTTTGCCTGCCGCCACGATAGCCTTCGGTTCGATTATCCTTATCTCTTCCATCAGGAACGGGAGGAAAAAAGCCACTTCATCCTTCGTGGGCTTTCTCGTCTTGAGCCTTTGCTTTTTTATGGTCGGCCAGACCTTTACTACGTTCGTTATGTAGAAGTCATCGCGTTCCCGGCCGAACACTTCTTTGAGAACCGAGATGAAGAACCTTCCCGCCCGTCCGATAAAGGGCCTGCCGTGTTTCGTCTCGTCGCGTCCGGGGGCCTCGCCGACTATCATTATGTCGCACGGCGCAGGGCCTTCTCCGAACACAATGGAAACGCCTTCAGACAAGCCGGCCTTCTCGCATGCCAGCCTTAAGGATTTTCCGAGCAGGTCGAGGTCGTTTTTCTTTTCAGGGTTGTCTTTGGATGAATACGCCATGCGGTATCGGTAGGTTAGAAAAGGCTCAGCGGGCCGCTTCCGTTCTTGTCTTCTTCCTTGTCTCCGGCCTTGTCTTCATGCGATACCCCGCCCTTGTATATATATCTGTCGAAAAGTTTCTGGTACGGAGTCCAGCTGGAGTCCTTGTCCCGTTCGTTTTCAGCAAGCGCCTGCACCGTCGATACCTTGGCGTCGAGGTCGTCGAGATAATAAAGTATGATGGCTTCGATTGTTTTCGGCCTTTTGGGGGAGCCGAACTCAAGATGCCCGTGGTGGCTGAGTAGCATGTGTTTGAGAAGCACGGACAGTTTTTCGGGGAAAGCCTGGATCTGGCGCATCTTACGGTCGATGAGCTCTATGCCCATGGTAATATGCCCGAGAAGCCTGCCTTCGTCCGTATAGTCGAAAGACCTCCTGTATGAAAGCTCGTAAATCTTGCCGATATCGTGAAGCATGGCCCCGGCAAGCAGGAGGTCCCTGTTTATGCCGTTTTTATAATGCCCGGTTATCTTGTCGGCAAGGCCGCATATGGAGAGCGTGTGTTCGAGAAGGCCTCCGAGATAGGGATGGTGCATGGTCTTGGCCGCCGGAGCCAGGCTGAAGAGCGCTCTTACGTCCGGGTCTTTGAAAACAGAGGTTAAAAGGGCTTTAAGGTTCGGGTCTTTCATGCCGGATATAATGCCATCCAGCTCACCCATCATCGCCGCCGGGTCTTTCCTGGATGACGGAAGGTAATCCCGTATGTCGTATTCGTTTCCGGCGAGGGCATTAATGGACGTGACATTGACCTGAAGGCCGCCCTGGTAGGCGACGGCAAAACCCTTTATGGAAACAATATCGTTTTTTTGGAATCTCTTTGCGAGTTCTTCGGCGTCTTCCCAGACTCTGGCCTCCAGTTCGCCGGAGCAATCCATGAGCTTGAGGTTGAGGTAGGGTTTTCCGGACTTGCTTATACCCGTCTCTTTACGCGTAACAAGAAAGCTCCCAGTTACATGGTCTCTTTCCCGTATATCCTTAATATAGACGTTTTTCAATCTTGGCAAACCTTTGCGGCCCCATGACGTTCAAAGGGACTATGCGCTCCTTTCCTTTTCGAGGAACCATTTTACGTAGCGGCCGATCCCTTCTTCCAGCCTTACCCTGGGTTTAAAGCCTATGAGTTTTTCGGCTTTGCTTATGTCGGCGTATGTTACGGGCACGTCGCCGGGCATGCGGTCGCGGTATCTTATTTTTGCTTTCATGCCGAGGCTCTGTTCTATCATGGATATGAGGCCGCGCACCTCTATTGTGTTTGACCCGCCGAGGTTTATGATCTCATATCTGAAAGGCCTGTAGAGCGCGTTCAGGAGGCCCTCTATGATGTCGCCGACGTACGTGAAGTCCCTTCTGGCGCTTCCGTCGCCGTAAACCTCTATTCCCCGGCCTTCCGCGATAAGGCGCGTAAACTTCGCGACAGCCATGTCCGGCCTTCCTCTCTCGCCATAAACGGTAAAGAAGCGCAGGCACGTGACCGGGAGACCGTAAAGATGGGAATGCGTGAATGCCATAAGCTCGCCGGCCCTCTTGGTAGCCGCGTAGGGCGATATCGGCGATGTCACAGGATCGTCCTCCGAGAACGGGACTTTGCTGTTTATGCCATAAACCGACGACGACGAGGCGAAAAGAAAATTTTTGATCCCGGATTTCTTAACGGCGTCGAGTATGTTAAGGGTGCCGACGCAGTTGACCTCTTCGTAAAGATGCGGATTGTCTATCGACGGCCTCACTCCCGCCCTCGCCGCAATGTGGCAGACCGCGTCCGGTTTTTCAGTCCCGATGCAATCCATGACTTGCCGCCTGTCTCTTATATCAGCCCTGTACAGCTTGAAGCCGGAGTTGGACGCAAACCGGCTCACGTTCTCCTCTTTAAGAAGCGGGTCGTAGAAATCATTGAAATCGTCTATTACCGAGACCTTCTCGCCGCGCTTCAAAAGCGCCTCGCAGAGGTGAGAACCTATAAAGCCGGCGCCGCCGGTAACAAGTACTTTCATGTGCCTGTCCTGTTCTGGAAGAAGCCGGATTCCTGGGCCGCGCCGGTCTCAGAAATCTTCCTCCAAGTATAGGATATCCTTTTCATTTTCTTTTTTCATTCTCAGCAAGAGGGGGGATTGACAGTATGGACACGAGAGCTCCTCGCCCACGGATTCGTCGCCGGACAACGGTATCTCGACGCTGCACAGCGGGCATTCGAGATATTGAGAGTACGACATTTTGCCCGGCAATTCGATGCTCCCCTTAACATGATATCTTTAAAAAGAACGCGAGTAATTATCGTCCGTAAAGCCGCTTTTGTCAAGCGGCATCACGCCGCGGATAATGTATCGTGTCCTGTTTTTTTTGCGGCAACGAAGAAATTCTCGGACGGCCTCAGAAGCCGCCGTGCAAACCGCCTATCCTTCCGATGCCTTTCAGATTAAAGGTCAGGAAAACGAGCTTTTCGATGGGCGTGGTCGTATACGTCAACGTGGCGCCCCAGCACTGCTGGGCCCAATCGATTGCGTACGACGTCTGAAGGGGCGTGTGGGTATCGAAGGAATAGTCCCACAGGTATTGCAAATCGACCGTCTTTGTGACGTAGACCTTTGTTGAAAGGCCGATGTATCTGGTGAACCCGCCTATGAGGCCGCCCACCCCGACCGCGCCGGGCAGCCCCGGCATTATGGATGAACCGAGGGCAGCCGCCTCCGCGAGTGTGCCCACCAGTCCTACCTGCCCCGGCACGATGGCCGGGCCGAGTATCGATGAAGGCGTGACTATGCCGGGCTGGCTCGTCAGAAAACTGTACAGGAGGTTCAGGTTGTCGCCCCTTTTGTCAGCCGCCGTAAGCTGCGTGCTCAAGCTGGTGAAGTTGTGCGTGTAGATATCGTACGTGCTGTTGGTGATGAGCGTAGTAAGCTCCGTTGGTTTAAGCGTGAGTTCCCCGGTAATGACCGAAAAAGGCTCCCTCTTATCCGTCGGCGACGTCAAAATCCTTTTTGCCTCGTTGAAATCAAAGCTCTGGCTTAGGTCGAAATAGACGTAATCCCAGTATTTCGGTGTCCCATCGGAGAAGTATTTGCCGGTGAGGATGTTGGTCAGGGAGTACGTCACCAAGTTCATCGCCGGTATGGCGTCAAAGGCGTCGAAGACCGGGACTGCACCGGCTGTTGCCGGTATGTAAACATACGTTATCCTCGGCCTTATGGTGTGCCTGATCGCGGTAACGGATGAGAGCCCGGTGTCGAAGACGCGGTAAAAGCTCGTGGTCATATCGACCGTGGCGTCGTAAAGGTTTCTGAAGAACAGGCTTCCGTTCGGGTCGTTCTGGACGAAATAAAGCGTTTCCCGCGGGGCGAAGGAAGGCGTGAAATCGAATCCGCCGGCGCTCAACGGAAGCGATATTCGCGGGTGGATGTCAAGCCTCTGTCCGCTCAGTCCGAGCTCCCTGTAGAAATCCACCGCCGACGAGTCCATTGAGAAATAGAAGGGCGTATTGAGTATCCGCTGGCCTGACCCGGTGAGGTCGAATTCCGGCAGCACCTGGAGCGTCGTCGAATTGTTGGCCGCCATGAGGTTTGTGAAATACCTCATCTGCGTGACAAGGCTGTAGGAAGTCCAGCTTTTCGAGAGCGAAATGTCGCTTTCCGTGCTCTCCGTGGCCACCTCGTTCGGGTTTATGCCGTAGTCGATGAAGTATTCGTTGTCGCTCACCTGGTTAATGTTGGCCTTGAAGACAAGCCCGTCGCCGAAGTCCTCCGTGTGGTCGAACTTCAACTGCCATCTGTCGTCGTCCGCGTTGAGCGGCCTCGTAATGTCGAAGCTCGACCTGAAAAACCTCACGCGATTGATGTCGTTCTCATGGAAGTAATTGAAGTAGAAATCCCCGTAGCTCTGCCGCGTCCTTATGTATCTGTATTCCACGGCTCCGCCGGTGCCGCGCGTGGTCTCTTCATCGAGATAGAAGGTGGCATCCGAATTATCGGCTATCGCCCAGTAGAAGGCGTCGTCGAACACGAACCCGCGAAGGAGCGAATATCCCATCTGCGGAGAGAGAAATCCCGACTTCCGTTCCCTCTTTACGGGGAGCGAGAGGTATGGAGTGTAAAGCACGGGCACGTTCTTTACGTAAAAATAGGCGCCCTGCCCGGTAAGGTACTGGCCGACGGTGACTTTGGCCGACGAAATGTCGAAGTGCCAGGCCGGCGTTTCGCCGTCCTTGCACTCGCAGGAGGTAAAGAAAACGTCCTCTGCCTCATATGTCTGAGGCCCGGTCTTTTTTATGGTGTCGCCGGTTATGAGTATGCCCTGCTTCTTGAAGGAGATCCGCCCCCTGGCCAATACGGCATTCTGCGTTTTCATGTTGAAGACGAGGCTTTCCGCCTTGACGATATCACCTCCCTCGTCTACGAGTTCGACGTGGCCGGAGGCGGTAGCCACACCCGTGGTCATGTCGGCCACCACGACGTCCGCCTTCAGGGTCGTATTGTCCTGGACGGCAACGACGTTCCCCCTCGCGAAGTAGGTGTTCAGGGCCTGGTCATAGCTCAAGAAATCAGCTGAAAGGTGTACCGGGGCCTTCTTGTTGAAAGGCGCTATGGGCGCGGCGTGTTTGGAGTGAGCCGGGGCCTCCGCCCCGGAAGCCCGACAGACAGGCAGAATGACAAAAAAGGCCGCGAGTATAAAGAACCGTATTTTTAAGGTATTCATTTATTCGGAGGCCCTGGGATCCAGTATTCATTGAAGGACGCCGACGCGTCCTTCGCCATGCCGAAGAAGCCGTTTTCATTGCCGGTTCCGGCCCGCATTCTAAAGGGCGGCATTGAAGCTCGCCCCTTTTCAGGCGTCAGCGGAAAATAATACAGGATTTTTCCCGAACTTTGAATCGATTTCTTGAGATAGGGCTTTTTGCGTGATTCTTCTTTCAGGCGCTTTCAGGAATTTTTGGGGTTCAAGTTGAAGGGTGCGCTGCCAAAGCCGGCTGTTGAAACGCTTGCCGGTTTCTTTGCCGGGGATTCAGCCGGGAACTGCGAAGAATCAGGGCGGGCAATTGCAAATGACCTTTCCGGGCCGTCAAAATTCTCAGTCATTCATGGCGGAGATTCCTAATAAATATTTCCATCCGTCAGCCGGGCCGCCGCGGCGGCTTCTTCGCGAGCCTGTCTTTGAGATATTTCATGGCCTCTCCTGCGGTAAAGATCGATCCGGCGACGCAGACGGCGTCGTTCGCCCCGGCTTCGCGCAAGGCCGCGCCGCAGGCCCTCGCCACCGGCCTTACGGCCCTGGCGTTCTTGCCGTACGGGGCAAGTTTATCGAGGAGGATGTCCGGGTTCGCGGCCCTTTCCGTCCGCGGAGCCGTAAGGATCACTTCTTCGGCAAGCGGCGCAAGCTCTCTTAAAATGCCGCCGATGTCCTTGTCCGCCATGATGCCGAGCACAAGGATAAGCCTCTCATACGTGAATCCGCGGAGCGCCTCTCTCAATGACCGTGCGCCGTCGGGGTTGTGGGCGGCATCGATTATAATAAGGGGTCTTTTACTCAAGACTTCGACCCTCGCCGGCCATCGCGCCTGTTCAAGTCCCTTTTTCATCGCCCTCAAGGGGACCGTTATGCCTGATGAAGAGGCTATCTCGATCGCCGCGAGGGCGCAGGCGGCGTTCTTATGCTGATGCACCCCCCTTAAATCGAGATCGAGGCCGGATAAGTTTTTCGTTATGCCGAGATAATCGAATGCCTCCCCGTTTTTTCCGCGGCCGAGCGGCCGCGTCAGGAAGTCCCTGCCGAGCATATAAAGGGGGGAGCCCTGTCTTTCGCAGGCATGGGCAATCTCGCCCATGGCCTCCGGCTCTTCACAGGCCGTGACCACCGGGACATTCTTTTTTATGATCCCGGCCTTTTCCCTGGCGATTTTTTTAATGCCGTGCCCGAGATATTCCATGTGGTCGAGCCCGACGTTCGTCACGACGGATACGAGCGGCGTAACGACGTTGGTGGCGTCGAGCCTTCCTCCCATACCGGCTTCGAGGACTGCGATGTCGACCATCCTCTCCCTGAAATAAACGAACGCCATTGCCGTGGTGAACTCAAAGAAGGTCGGCTCTTCCCCTGAACAGGCTTTTTTTACGACAGACGCTATCCTTATCATATCTCGGTCAGGGATCACGATCCCGTTCACCCGTATGCGCTCATTGAACTTCTCGAGATGCGGCGACGTGTAGAGTCCGACCGAATGGCCTGCTCGGATCAGGACCGATTCGAGCATGGCGCAGGTCGAGCCTTTCCCGTTGGTGCCGGCTACGTGTATGGACGGATAATCGCGGTGCGGATTCCCGAGTTTTAAGAGGATAGAGGAAATCCTGCCGAGGCCCGGCTTTATCCCGTGCCTGTGGAGGCTGTAAAGGTATTTTAGAATTTCTGCGCGGGAAGGCATTTTGAGGATCAGGGACTGTTTGGAGTGAGCATCGACAGGATCCTCGCAATGGAGTCCTTCATCATTTTCCTCTCGACGATAAGGTCGATCATGCCATGGTCGAGGAGGTATTCGGCCCTCTGGAAGCCTTCCGGCAGCGTCTGCCTTATCGTCTCGGCTATGACGCGCGGACCCGCGAAACCGACGAGCGCCCTCGGTTCCGCCATGATGATGTCGCCGAGCATGGCGAAGCTCGCGGTAACCCCGCCCATGGTCGGATCGGTTATTACGGAGATATACGGCAGTCCGGCCTCTCTGAGCCTGGCAAGGCACGCGGACGTCTTGGCCATCTGCATGAGCGAGAGTATCCCTTCCTGCATGCGGGCGCCGCCCGAGGAGGAGAATATGACAAGCGGACATCCGGCTTCCAGGGCATCCTCCGCAGTCCTGGCTATCTTTTCGCCTACCACCGACCCCATCGACCCGCCCATGAAGGAGAATTCGAAGGCCGCTATCATCGCCCTTATCCCGCCTATGAGGCCTTCTCCCGAGACTATGGCATCTTTGATGCCGGTCTCCTTTTGCGAGGCCTTCAGCCTGTCCTTGTACTTTTTCAGGTCCTTGAACTCGAGGGCGTCAACGGGCCTGAGCTCGGCATGGCGCTCCTTGAACGTGCCCTCGTCGACGACGATGTTTATCCGCGCCTGCGCCGAGATGCGGAAGTGGTAATTGCATTTCGGGCAGACGTCGAAGTTTCTTTCGACCTCTTTTTTGTAGATTATTTCGCCGCAGTTGTCGCACTTGACCCAGAGGCCGAACGGCACCTTTACGCTCTTGCCGTCATCTCCGTTAGAAAACATCTCTTTTTTGAACCAGACCATGTCACCTCGCGTACCCTTTTAGCGGGCGGCGGTTATGCCCTTCTTGAGCCCGGAGACGAAATCAAAGACCTTTTTGCGCAACGTCTTCCCGGAGTTTGCGGCTATTATGTTCACTATGGCGCTGCCCACTATGACGCCGTCCGAATACCGGCAGGCCTCGCGCGCCTGCTCCGGCGTGGAAATCCCGAACCCCACGCCCAGCGGAAGGCCGGTGAAACGCCGCACCTTTTTTATATTTCCGTGTATATCGGAAGAGAGGAGTCTCCTTGCCCCCGTGACCCCGGCGACGCTCACGAAATAAATGAAACCCGACGCCACGCGGGCGACGGTCTTTATCCGTCCTTCATCGCTCGTGGGCGTAAGCAGGAATATAAGCTCGATAGATTCCCTGTCGAGATCCTCTTTCAGCTCACACGCCTCTTCAGGAGGAAGGTCAACTATGAGGGTGCCGTCGACCCCGGCTGACCCGGCGTCTCTGGCGTATCTTTCAAGGCCGTAACTGAAGACCGGGTTATAGTAGCCGAAAAGCACCACAGGCACTTCGCTTTTTTTTCTCACCTCTTTCACTGCCCGGATGACGTCCGCAAGCGTTGTCCCCTGTTTAAGGGCTCGTTCCGACGACATCTGGATCGTGGGGCCGTCGGCCATGGGGTCCGAAAAGGGTATGCCGAGCTCTATTATGTCGGCCCCGGCCCTTTCGAGCTCCAATATGAGGTCTACGGTCGTTGCCATGTCCGGGTCGCCGGCCGTAATGAACGCGATAAGAGCCTTTTCGCCACTCTTCCTCAGGCGTTCAAATGTCCCGGTTAGTCTGTTAGGTTTCTTTTCCATGTTCGCTTCACAATTTGCAGTCGAATGCCTTTGATACCGTATCGAGGTCCTTGTCGCCCCTTCCGGAAAGGCATACAACGATCGACGAGTCCCTGCTCATGGCCTTAGCGGCTTTCATGGCGTAGGCTATAGCGTGCGAGCTTTCAAGCGCCGGTATTATGCCCTCGCAGACCGTAAGCGCTTTGAATCCCTCGAGCGCCTCTTTATCGGTAATCACCCTGTAATCGACCCTTCCGGAGTCGTGAAGATAGGCGTGTTCAGGCCCGACGCCCGGGTAATCGAGCCCGGCGGATATCGAGTGGGTGTCCAGTATCTGCCCGTTCCCGTCTTGAAGGAGATAAGTCTTGTTGCCATGGAGAACCCCGGGCCTGCCGCCGTTGATGGAAGCTGCGTGCATGCCGCTTCTGAGCCCAAGTCCGCCGGCCTCCACGCCGGTCATCTTTACGGATGGCTCGTCAAGGAAAGGATGGAAAAGCCCTATCGAGTTGCTTCCTCCTCCCACGCATGCCACGAGCAACTCCGGGAGCTTCCCCGTAAGCTCCTTTATCTGCCTTTTCGCCTCAGCCCCTATCACCGACTGGAAGTCTCTCACCATCATCGGGTACGGGTGGGGTCCTGCAACGGTGCCTATTATGTAGAAGGTGTTGTAGACGTTAGTCACCCAGTCCCTGAGGGCCTCGTTCATCGCGTCCTTTAGCGTCTTGCTCCCGGATGTCACCGGGGTGACCTTCGCGCCGAGGAGCTTCATCCTGAATACGTTCGGGGATTGCCTTTTTATGTCCTCCTCGCCCATGTATATCTCGCATTCCAGCC
>JAKAIQ010000067.1 GCA_021825035.1 Deltaproteobacteria bacterium
CGCGGATGAGGGGTGGAGGGGCCGTAGCTTGGAAAATCAGATGCCAGGAAGGGCTCGGAAGCGCGCACAAACTCCGCAGCAGAGTGTTTAATTAAGGGTGTTGTCATTGCGGGTTTACAGGAAACCGGATGAAGATAAAATTCCGCATCAGCCGCAGCGGCCCGGTTGGGAAAGGGGGCGAGCCGCACTTTCAGGCGTACGATGTCGAGGTCTCGGAGGGGATGACAGTTCTCGAAGCCCTTCTGAAGATAGCCGATGAAGAAGACCCGACGTTCGTATTCAGGAAGTCGTGCCGTTCGGCCATCTGCGGCTCCTGCGCAATGACCATAAACGGATTTTCACGTCTCGCCTGCGCCACCCAGATAATCCCCGAATACGAAAAGATGGGCGAGATGGTGCTTGAGCCCCTTAAAAATCATTCCGTCCAAAAGGATCTGGTCGTGGATTTCAATCCGTTCTGGAAGAAGATAGAGCGGATTACCCCCTATCTTACACCGACCGAAGAGTCGATCGGGGAGGCGGTCACGAAGAAGGACGAGGCCGCGATCGATGCGAGCCAACGTTGCATCATGTGCGGTTGCTGCAACTCCGAATGCAATACGCTCGAGATAGACCCGCGCTTCATCGCGCCGGCGGCGCTGGCCAAGGCGTGGAGGTTCGTAGGCGATGTGCGTGAAGGCGGGCAGGCGAAGAGGCTCGCGCGTCTGAGCGAGGAGCATGGGATATGGGACTGCGTAAGGTGCGTCCACTGCACGCAGTACTGCCCGAAGGATGTGTCGCCGCTTAAAGAGATAGAACTGCTGCGTAGCGCCGCGATGAAAAAGGGGGTAACCGACAACCGGGGGGCGCGCCACGTGGAATCGATGGTCGAATCGGTAAAGAGGGTCGGCAGGCTCGACGAGGCGTCGATGACCTTCAGAACGCTTGGATTCCTGAGGTCTCTCGGCATGATACCCTTCGGCATAAGGATGGAGATACACGGCAAGATGCCATTTCCGATAATATTCCCGAAAATAGAAAAGATGGAGGAGATAAAGACCATCTTCAGGGAGTTGGAAAATAGTGAAGAGAAAGAGAAGAAATAGCCGTGACAGCGGCCGGGAAGTAATTTTTTAAAAAAGGATTTAATTCATGCCTGAATTCAGATACGCGTACTATCCGGGTTGCGCCTCGCAGTCGATGACGATAGAGGCAAATCAGACTACTCGTATCGTGGCGAAAAAGCTGGGGATAGAGCTTCACGATATGCCGAAGGCCAACTGCTGCGGCGCTGGCCTCCTTACGGACTACGATTATCCCCTCTATATCGCCCTTAATGCCCGTATTTTCGCCGAGGCCGAGGCCATGGGCATGGATATAATGACCATATGCTCGACATGCCTCATGGTAATGAGTGCGGCGAGCCGGGATTTAAGGCGTGACACGGAGCTTCTGAGAAAAACAAACGACGTCCTCGGGAAGGCCGGGCTTCACTATAGCGGCGACGTTAAGATAAAGCATCTCCTCTGGGTTCTCGTGTCTGACGTGGGGCTTGAGAAGCTTAAAAATAATGTCGTAAGGCCCCTTTCATGGCTCAAAGTCGCGCCTTTTTACGGTTGCCATACCCTGAGGCCATCGGACGCTCTCGGGTTCGACGACCCGATGAAGCCCGTTTCGCTCGAGGCCGTCATAAAGACCCTCGGAGGCGAAACCGTTGAATACGCCGGCAAGACGAAGTGCTGCGGCTTCCAGGTAGACCTTGTCACCGAGGAGACCGCCGAGGAGATGACGGCAAAGCGCCTGATAGAGGCCAAGGACAATGGCGCGGATTGCCTCGTAACGCCCTGCCCCTTCTGTCATATAAACCTTGATAACTACCAGGGGCTTTCCGGGAAAAGGGTTTCTCGAAAGATAGACGTCCCTATATTCCATCTCGCCCAGCTCGTTGGACTCGCCATCGGGCTTACGCCGCATGAGATGGGTCTTTCCAGGCATCTCGTCTCGCCGGAGAGTATAATAAGATAGGTCCTGGCGAGGCAAAAGAGGCCCTCAAGGGTCGAGGCACGGGTGAATGAATATGGCCCGGAAGGTAAATACTCTTTTCGTCGATATCGGAGGCGTGCTGCTTTCGAACGGCTGGGACCGCGCCATGAGGCAGCTGGCCGCCGAGGCCTTCAGCCTCGATAGCGCCGAGGTTAATGAGCGCCACGGCCTGCTTTTTGACAGCTACGAGACCGGCAAGATCACGCTCGACGAGTATCTGAAGGCAACGGTGTTTTACACGGGAAGGTCCTTCAGCACGGATGAGTTCAAGGAGTTCATGCTCGCGCAGCAGACCTCCTGCCCGGAGATGATAGAACTCGTGCGGGAGGTCAAATCAAGGTACAGGCTGAAGGTGGCCGCCGTGAATAACGAAGGCCGCGAGCTTAACATATACAGGATAAACAAATTCGGCCTCGCGGATACGATCGATCTTTTCATATCCTCGTGCTTCGTCCATTGCCGGAAGCCGGAGGCGGCCATATATAGGATCGCGCTCGACGTGGCGCAGGCCAGGCCGGAGGAGACCGTCTATATCGAAGACCGCCCTTTTTTTGTGGAAGTGGCCGGGCGCCTCGGCATCAACGGGATCTTGCATAAGGGGCTTCAGACTACGCTCGAATCGCTCATGGCCGCCGTCTCCGCCGGGATGTGATGTGAACCGATTAAGCTCACGGCTTACAGCACCTTTTCAAGCGGCTTCATGCGAAGCGTCCAGATTACAAGGGCCTTCATAAGCTCCTCTACCTTTTCCCTGGTCTTATCATCGGTGACTCTACCGGTCTTTTCGTCTATCTTGTCCTGGGCGAACGGCACCATCACCTCGGGCTGATTCATGGGGTGCATGTCGAGAAATACGCAGCTCTGGCGAAGGTGGTACTGGGCGCGGGCGGTGCCAAGCATGCCGATGGATGCCCCCATGATGGCAACAGGCTTGCCGGCCAGGGCGTTGTCGCCATACGGGCGCGAAGCAGCGTCTATGGCGTTCTTCAAGACCCCAGGTATCGAGTAATTGTATTCCGGCGTGACTATCAAAAGCGCGTCCGCTGCCCTTATCTTAGCCTTGAACTCCTTTACCCTCGGATGCGGGTCGCCTTCGAGGTCCTGGTTGAAGGGTGGAATCCCTTCGAGGTCGAAAGTCTCTATCTCCGCTTCCTTGGGGCGTAGCTCTACGGCTGCCCTGAGAAGAGCCCTGTTGAACGACCCCTTTCTCAGGCTTCCGGCAAACCCGAGGATCTTTACCCTGTTCATGCTTTTTCTCCTTTGCTTTCGTTTTTTTTAGGGTCTTAAGAGTTGTATGATTGCTTAAAAGTATAGTCTGAAATTGCGGGGTGTCAATGAAGGACGAAGGCATATTGTCAGGCCTGCGGATGGCGATTTATCTGAAACGCAGAATCGGTCTCGGCGCGGATAAAGACGCCGCTTGACGTTCTGCGGCCAGAAAAAATCATCATAAGAGTCTTCATATCCAATTGGCTTGATTTTCGGCGCTCTTTAATGATATAGTATAGAACCTTTCATATCTTTAACATACAAAAGCAGGCAATGGACTTATCTCAGGAAAATATTGAACGCCCGTACGCCCAAGGCGGGTTCGACGCGGACCTGTCTGCTCTGCTCGACAAGATATATTCCAGGAAGGGATGGGACTTCCGTAATTACAAGATGTCGAGTGTCAGAAGGAGGGTCATGAAGAGGCTCAATGCCCGCAACGTCTCTTCATGCGCGGATTATCTGGCTATACTTGAATCCGATGAGGTCGAGTACGGGAAGCTCTTTTCCAATATAACCATAAAGGTGAGCGAATTTTTCAGGGAGCCGGAGGCGTTCGCCGCCCTGGAAGACTCGATAGCAGGGGTATTCAGCCGTTGCCAGGGCTTGAGGGTGTGGAGTTGCGGATCGGCGTATGGCGAAGAGGCCTACACTCTTGCCATCATCTTGTCCGAATATCTTTCGCCCGACGCCCTCGACAACACCAAGATCTTTGCCACGGATATCGACGTTTCCGCTATCGATTGCGCCAGAAAGGCACGGTACCGGGAAGAATCGCTTCGCAACGTGAGCGTGGAGAGAAAGCAGGCTTATTTCGAAGAAGAGGAGGGGGGCTTCAAGGTCAGGTTCGGGACACGGAATGTGGTCAAGTTTGGCTGCCTTGACATAGTGTCGAATTCTCCCCTCCTCAAGATAGACATACTGGCATGCCGGAATCTTTTCATATATTTCAACAAGTTTCTTCAGGAAGAGGTCTTCAGGAAGATCGATTATGCATTGAATCGCGGCGGAATTCTAATGCTCGGCAAGGCCGAGGCAATACCTCCGTCCTTCGCTCATCGTTATGATCGCGTCGTTTCCGGAACCAATATCTATAGAAAAAGGGCTTGGTAACGATGAGAAAGAACCTGCTCTATAGAATTTTCGACAACAGGACGACGGGCTTCAAGCTCACAGTCGTATTCATCTCGGTCATCCTGATCCCGATGATCCTTATGGCCTATCTGTCCTACCGCGTCATAGATTCGAGGCTTACAAAAGAGTCGCATGACAAGTTGAACCTCGGGCTCAAGGCTGCATGGGACGAGTATTTCGTGCGCGGCGAGCAGATGCGCTACGGGATGTTGCAGGCGGCGTCCATGGACGAGATAAAGAGGGCCGTAGAAAGGCGCGACAGGACGTATCTGCGCAATATGATGATGCGCTGGAAGCACATGCGTCCCTACGTCGGGCTGTGGGCCGTGGTGGATGAAAAGGGAAGGGTGATAGCCCGTCTCAACAGCGACTATTCCGGCGACATGATGGACCTGAACGGACTTATTAAATACGCGCTTGCAAGCGGTGAGGCCGACATCACCACAGGGATACTGTCAAAAGACACGCTCAGGACCGAGGGAGGCGAGCTTCAGGAAATGCTTCGCCTGCCCCATGCTTCACGCACCCTGAAGGGCGGGGTGGATAAGGCCGGCGACGAGGCGATAGCGCTTCTCGTCGTCACGCCGATCACGAACGACAGCGGCAAGGTCACCGGGGCCATAGTTACGGGCCATATCCTGAACGGAGATTCCTTCATTGCGGACGCCGTGGCCCGCAGGGATCCGGGTCTGTTCACCACCATATCCGTGAACGGCAGGCGCGTCGCAACGAACCTCGTCGACAAAAACGGCGAAAACTTCAAGGGCACCCTTCTGCCGGATTCCGTGCTTGCGGCGGTAGGGAGCGGAGACAAGACGTTCCATGAGTGGACCCTCGCCGGAAGGTCCTACATCTCGGTCATCGAGCCTATAAGGGATTACAGGGGCCTGGAGATAGGCGCTCTGGACGTGGCGATGCCGAAGGACAGCCTATGGGCCGTTCAGCGGGAGAATGAGGAGGTCATTCTTCTGATATCGGCGTTCGGCCTTTCCATTTCGCTCGTAGCGGCGATACTCTCGACTTACAAGATCACAAAGCCTATAAAGTCGCTCAAGGAGAAGATAGACGCCTTTGCTGCCGGAGACAGGACCGTAAGGGTGGATGTCGATTACAGCCCGGCTACCAGGGATGAGATACAATCGCTATCATGGGCCTTTAACGCCATGATGGATGACGTGGGACGGCGGGAGGCGGACAAGGAGAGGTATCTTTCGGAGATAGAGAACAAGAATGACGAGCTTGAGAGGCTCAACGACGCCATAAAGAAGACGAACGAGGAGCTCGAGGTCGCCTACGAGGAGACGCAGAGCCAGACGGAAGAGCTGCATGCTATAAACGAGGAACTTAAGCTCCTGAACGAGGACCTCGACAGGAAGAATATCGAGCTCAAGAAGGCCAATACGACAATAACCCTCGAAGAGCAGGAGGCGCAAAAAGCCAGGGAAAAGCTGCGGCTCATTTATGACAGCATTATCGACTGCGTCCTTCTGGTGGACGAGGACTACAGCATACTCGAGGCGAATAAGTAGTTCTACGAGAAGTTCAACCTTGACGAGAGGACGGTGGCCGGCAAAAAGATATATGCGGTCGTCGGCATGGAGTTCCCGGGCGGGGACTGCCCGATAGCGGGTTCCATAAGTTCGCGTAAGCCGGTCGAGGTGGAGGTCACAACGACCGATGGAAAGATCTACCGGTGCCATTCGTATCCGCTCATACATGAGTACGAAGGCCGGGGCAAGGCCGTGGTATATCTGAGGGATGTAACCGAACAGAGGCTTCTCCTTCAAAAGCTCATCCAGGCCGACAAGCTTTCTTCCCTCGGAGAGCTGGTTTCCGGAGTGGCGCATGAGCTTAACAACCCTCTTACCGGCATAATGTGTTTTTCCGAGCTTCTCATGGAAGAACCTATCGGCGATGCGGTCAAGGTGAAGCTCGCGAAAATAAACGACGCCTCGCACCGGTGCAAGAAGATCATAGATAACCTTCTCACGTTCGCAAGATGGAACAGGCCCGAGAGAAAATTCGAGAGCATGAACTCCGTCATAAGGCGGAGCGTGGAGCTGAGCAGCTACCAGCTAAGGGTCGATAATATCGAGCTCGAGCTTGACCTCGACGATACGATTCCGTCAACCATGATCGACGAGAATCAGATGCAGCAAGTTTTCTTCAACCTGATAAACAACGCGAGAGACGCGATAATGGAGAAGGGCGAGGGAGGGACGATAAGGATAAAAAGCCGCCACTTTGGCGACAGGATATCGGTCAGGGTCGAGGATGACGGCAAGGGCATGCCGGAGGATGTCGTCCGCCGGATATTCGACCCGTTCTTCACGACAAAGGAGGTAGGCAGGGGCACCGGGCTCGGCTTAAGCATTTCATACGGCATAGTACATGAGCACGGCGGCAACATTTACGCCTCGAGCTTCCCTGGCAAAGGCACTGCCTTTGCCGTGGAGATCCCGGTAATCGCGGCCATCCCCGATGACGCCGGGATGAAGCCGCGGCGCAATGGCGCCGTGGTGCATCTTCGCGCGAAGGCGAAGGGGATGAGGGCGCTTGTCCTGGATGACGAGCCGATTGTGCTCGACCTTCTTAATGACATGCTCGCCTCGAACGGGTTCGTCGTTGATGCCACGGCCTCGGCCGAGGACGCCCTTAACAGGCTCGCCTTGAACAGCTACGACATAATAATAAGCGACATAAAGATGCCGGGCATGGACGGAAAGGACTTTTACAGGGCCGTGAGCGAGGTAAGGCCCGCCATGCTCGAAAGAATCATTTTCATAACCGGCGACAGCGTCAATAAGGAGACCCAGTTATTCCTGAGAGAGACCGGAAACGTATCCGTTAAAAAGCCTTTTACCATTGACGAGCTCAGCGAGCGCATTTCAACGCTGATTTTCGGCTGAAGATTATTAACTTCATGCAAAAGAGCGGGCTGCCAGTCTTTTACGAATCCCGCAGGCCGGCGCCCCTCGGAAAATAACTGGATAAGACGATGAAGATAGCCATACTCGGCGCAAGCGGTTATACGGGGTTCGAGCTTCTGAGGATACTCGCGGCGCATCCTGACGCCGAAATCGTGGCGGTGACGTCAAGGCAGCGCAAGGGAAGCGGCATTTCGGAGGTGTTTCCTTCCCTGAAGGGCTTCTACAGCCTGAAATTCGCCGATCCGGAAGACTTCGGCAAGATAAGAGTTGATATTGTTTTCAGCGCCCTGCCGCATGGGGCGTCGCAGGATGTCATTCCGGTCCTTCTCGAATCCGGCAACAGGGTCATAGACCTTAGCGCGGACTATCGGCTTAAAGACCCCGATGTCTACAGGATCTGGTACGGAGAACATAAAAGCCCCGGCCTTCTTAAAAAGGCCGTTTACGGCTTGCCGGAAGTCCATCGCAAAAAGGTCCAAAAGGCTTCGCTTATCGCCAACCCCGGTTGCTATCCTACCGGAGCCATACTGGCGCTCGCACCTCTCGTAAAAAAAGGCCTCGTAAGGCCCGGATCGATAATCGTCGATTCAAAGAGCGGCGTTTCCGGAGCCGGCAGGGGCGCGGCGCTTGAGACTTCGTTCGTTGAGGTCTGCGGAGGATTCAAGGCCTACAAGATCGGGTCTCACAGGCACGCCCCGGAGATAGAGCAGGAGCTTAAGGGGCTTTTGAAAGAAGACGTCAGCGTAACGTTTACTCCACACCTTATCCCGGTATCGAGGGGTATCCTTACCACGGCATACGCCGAACTGCGCAAGCCGCTGAATTTATCGGAGGCGCATTCGATATACAGGGCGTTCTACGGCAGGGAGCCTTTTGTGCGCGTATTGGATGAGGGGAAGTTTCCCGACATAAGAGATGTAAGGTGCTCTAACTACTGCGATATCGGCGTATGGGCCGATGGGGTTGGAAAGAGAGTCATAGTCGTCTCGGCTATCGACAATCTCGTAAAGGGCGCATCCGGACAGGCCGTTCAGAACATGAACGTCATGTACGGGCTGGACGAAAAGACAGGCCTTGAACATCCGCCGGCCGCGGTATAGACGCAGGAAAAATAATCCGGCGGTTGTGACGGAGCCGTCTTCATGAAATCCGCTTGAGACTTTTCCCGATGCCGTAACGAAAGGCTTTCTGAAAGATTCTTTCATCGAGAAAGGCCTGCTTTTTAAAGGCAACGGAAACGCAGAAGGGAAGTTCCGGGAGAAGACCTTTAAAATTTATACTTGAAAAGTTCAACGCTTTCTACGGTCTTGGAAGTTTGGGTCTGGTCGTCGGTGATGGTAGATACGGTTACGGTGGGAACGTTGAACGTCAGCCTGTTGTTCTCCAGTTCGCCTACGGATTGAACGACGCCGGCGCTTGTGGCGACACCCCAAGTCGTGCCGGCTATCACTCCGATAGCCCCTCCGGTGGGGATGTAGCTCAGGTGCTTTCCAGGCTGCTTGGTCAATGCCATCACAGCTCCGCCAAGGAGAACCCCTATGACGCCCCCGTAAAGGGCGTCCGTAAGCGTCCTGCGCAGGGTGTCTTCTTCAGCCCTTGCGGCCGATGAGAACGCAAAGAATGAGACTATGAGCGTAATGGCTACGATCTTCCTGCAAGGTTTCATTGACAGGTACTCCTTTTGAAGATTGTATCCGCGCTTATCAACCCGGATGCCCGAAAGAAGGCCTTCAAAATAGTACTTTATTGATATCAAATTTGTCAAGCGGAGATTATCTTAGCGGTTACAGGCGCCCTTTTACGGAGCATCTTTTACGGAGCATCTTTTACGGAGCATCCATGATGCTCGATATTTGGGCCGCTCGGTTTCTTGACAGGCATTCATAAAAAGATATACTGAAATCAGGAGGCATGATGACGATAACGGCGAATGTGTACGAGATAGCAATCGTATTGGTTTCGCTCGGGTTTGTGGTTTTTATAATAGTTTTGATCCCCATGGTCCTTCAGTTGAGGAGGACGATGAAAGCAATGGAGGAGTTGACAGCTGAGAGCAGAAAAACCGTCGAGAGCCTAAATGAGGTTATTAGGGTGGCGGTTCAGGCCGGCAATGTTGAGGAGGTTGTGAAGAGAATAAGGGATGTCGGGCTCAAGTTCGCGACTCTTGGCGATCTCCTTGCCGACAACATCAAGAATCCGGTGATAACGTTAATAAGTTTTATCTTCGGCGTTAAGCACGGCTTTAAAAGGTTTTTCAGGAAAAGAGAGAAAAAAGGAGGTGGCGGCGATGCTACACGGTAAAGGAAATGCGATGCTTGCATTCCTCCTCGGAGGAACGATCGGAGCCGGTCTGGCATTTCTGTATGCTCCATATACCGGCGATGAGACTAGAAAGAAGATCAGGGA
>JAKAIQ010000068.1 GCA_021825035.1 Deltaproteobacteria bacterium
CGAGCTTCACCATTAACGTCCCGAATAGCGCACTTGCGCCTTACACGGCACCGTACGCAGAGGTGCTTGTGCATCTTACGGACAGCACCCATGCTACCGTCACGTTCACTTCGGACACGACTAACGGTATCACTTTTCTGATGGCGGGCGCTCAGGCGGCTGACGTAAACGTCAATGCCACGAGCTGGACCATCGGGAGCTTCAATTCCACATCGCCGTTCATTGGCACCACTGCGAACCTCTCCGACGGCGGCTCACTGAATGTGAATGGTTTTGGGGTATTAAACCAGACGGTCGATAACTTTGACGGGTATTCGCATTCACACGACATGATCGGCTTCGTGCTCACCGATACATCCGGGAGGTGGGCCAACTCGGATGCCGTGCTGACACCGAACGCAGACGGCAACAGCGTTGCGATCCACGGCTTCGCCTGCACGGCTCCCTGCACAAGAGAAGCAGGTGCGTTGGCCACCGGCTTCGCAACCAATGGCAGAGAGAATAATCAGGTTCCTGAGCCTTCCACCCTTCTTTTACTCGGAAGCGGCCTTGCCGGCGCCGGCATACTGTTCAGAAGAAAAAAGGCTTGATAAGCCGATACATACCGATGCTCCCTTGAAAAAGGGAGCATCGGTATCTTTTTGCAGCGATTCGTAGAATGCCTGAAAGTCGTACTTCTCGCATCCGCCTTTTATTGAATGGGAATCCGCCGCGGTAGCGCCGTTTTAAGAGCGGACGGGGACAGCCAAGCACGGGCCCATTCCTTGCCATGAAGAATCGTTGAAAGTTTCTTTCCACCTTTGTTGACACCCCGCCATTCACGACTATACTTGATTTGCTTCCCGCGAAAATCATGAGAACATCCGTTTTAAAGCGAGCGTTTCTTCCAGGGCTTATCATCCTTCTGACCGCGTGCGGCTCCCCCATGGAAAAGGCCGAACATCATCTTAAAAAAGGGGAGGATTATCTCCGCTCGTCCAAATATGCCGAAGCGGCCGTTGAGTTCAGAAACGCCATCAAGTTCAACGGAAACGGCGCCATGGCACATTACGAACTCGGCCTTGCGTATTACGGGATGGGAGGTATTTCGAACCTGGGGCTCGCATTCAAGCAATTCAGCAGGGCCGCAGGCCTTGCCCCTGACCTGGACGCGGCGCAGCTAAAAATAGGAGAGATGTATCTTCTATCCCATGAATTCGACAGGGCGCGCGAAAAGGCGGAGCTTGTATTAAAAAAGGATAAGGACAACGTCGACGCAATGGTGCTGCTGGCATCGGCAATCGCCTCGGAATCAGGCGCGAAAAAGGCCCTTCCCATCATCAAAGACGCGCTGAGATCCAACCCCGTCACAATAAGGCCTTATATCGTCGCGGCCAGGCTGTATGTGTCGCTAAAAGACGGCGCATCGGCGGAAAAGACGTTCAGGCGGGCGTTGGCGGTCAAGAAAGACGCCGTGGAACCCAGATATGGCCTTGCAGGTCTTTATATAAGCGAGGGTAAAAGAAATGAAGCCGAAGACGAGTTGAAAAAAGCGGTCGAGTTGAACCCGGCCGATAAGGGCCCGCTTGTAAGGCTTGCCAATTTCTATGCCTCCTTCGGAAGGTCCGCCGAGGCCGAGCAGGCGTACCGTAAGGCGGTGGATCTCGCGCCGGCCGACCCCGGCGCGTATGTCCTGCTATCCCGGTTTTACCTGTCGGCAAAAAGAGTCCAGGATTCGATCGACACCCTTAAAAAGGGGATAGACAAAAACCCTGACGCTAAAATCCTCAAGATGACGCTTGCCGGGCTTCTTACGGGCCAGGGCAGATTCAAGGATGCCGCGCCTTACATAGACGGGATCCTCAAAAAGGAGCCGGGTGACCCGGGGACGATTTTTCTGAGGAGCAGGGGGCGTCTCTCAGGAAATCAAAGGGACGAGGCCATAGAAGATTTGCGGCTTGCCGTCAAGGGCGATCCGGGTTCGCCCGTTTTTCATTACTTTCTCGGTGACGCTTATCGGGCGAACGGGGATATCGAGACGGCCAAATCCGAGTTCGGCGCGGCTTTGAGGATATCCCCGGGATATATCGCCGCCAAGCTTGCCCTGGCGGCGTTGCAGATGCGCTCAGGCGATTACAAACTCTCTTTTGAGGCGGCGCAAAAGGTGCTTGACAAATATCCCGATCACCCTGGCGCCAACCTTATTTGCGGCGAAATAAAATTGAGAGAGCATCGGCCGGCCGAAGCCGAAAGCTATCTGAAAAGGGCGGTTAAGGCCGCGCCGCGGGACCCGAAGGCATATGAACTGCTCGGAGCCGCGTATCAAATGCGGAACAATTACCGTTCCGCCATTGAACAGTATGAAAAAGCCCTTTCCGCCGACCCCTCGCGTGTCGGCGCCCTTGGCATGATAACGGCGGCGTATATGTTCGAGAGAGAGCCTCAAAAGGCGATAAAAAGGGCGCAGACAGCTTTAAAGGAGTCTCCGGACGATCCGCAGCTTCATTATATGCTCGCCAGTCTGTACATGGCCGCCGGCGACCTCGACCGCGCCGAGGCGTCCTTCAAGAGGGCAATACGGCTCAAAAACGATCTCCGGGACGCGTACCTTTCACTGGGGATCATCTATTCGAAAAAAGGACTGTCAGATGACGCCTTAAAGGAGTACGAGGAGGCGGTCAAGGCCGATCCGAAAAGCCTTCCGCCCCGTATGCTTCTCGGCATCCTGTACGAAAGCCGCGGCGACACCGGCAGGGCGATCGAAAATTATAAGAAGGCGCTCGATATAGATCCGAAGTTCGCTCCGGCGGCAAATAACCTGGCATGGCTTTACGCCGAAAGGGGAGGGAATCTCGACGTGGCCCTCGGCCTCGCGGAAAACGCAAGGTCGGTAGCGCCCGAAGACCCGCACGTATCCGACACGCTTGGCTGGATATATTACAAGAAAGGGGCCTACCTTAAAGCGGTATCATATCTGAAGGACAGCGCGGCGCAGCTGCCCGGGAACCCGGTAGTCCATTATCATCTCGGCATGGCATATTACAAAAAAGAAGATATGAGACCGGCGCGCCGCGAGCTTGAGACCGCGCTCATGATCGACGGAAAATTTGCTGGATCGGGAGAAGCGTTGGATACGCTTAAGGAATTGAAGAAGTAGGGACGCGTCCTGTGTGGAATGGAAGAACTCCGTCGTGAGCCGCGATGATCGAGGAGGTTCATTGATGGTCAAGACGGCTCCTTCTCGATTTTCTACGGATTAATGAAAAGAACGCCGTTTCATGCTATGATTTTAATCTTGTGTCCGAGTTCATGCAATTCATCTTATAAGTACCGGAAAGGCTCGCAATGAAGATACTTGTTACAGGGGGAGCGGGTTTCATAGCCTCCAATGTCGCGGACGCATACGTGGATGCCGGCCACGAAGTCATGGTCGTAGACAACCTCTTCACGGGAAAAAGGGAGAACGTAAACAGGAAGGCGAAGTTCTACCTCCTCGACATAAGGGACAAGGATCTCAGGAACGTCCTGGTCGTCGAAAAGCCCGACATCGTGAATCATCACGCCGCCCAGATGTCCGTGCCGGCCTCGGTCAAGGACCCGTTGTTCGACGCCGACGTTAACGTGAAAGGGTTGCTGAATATCCTCGAAGCATCGAGGTACGGCGGCGTAAAAAAGGTAATTTTCATCTCATCGGGAGGCGCCATATACGGAGAGGCCGAAGAGTACCCCACTTCCGAACGCTCCCAGCCGCAGCCTCTTTCGCCGTATGCCATAACAAAGTCCGTGTCCGAGAAGTACCTCGAATTCTACCGGCGCTTTCACGGCCTCGATTATACGTCGCTTCGCTACGCCAACGTTTACGGGCCGCGTCAGATCCCTCACGGCGAGGCGGGCGTGGCTGCCATATTCATGGACAGGCTCCTTTCCGGAAAATCATGCGTCATAAATCACTTCAAGGAGGAGCCGCGCGGCATGACCAGGGATTACTGCTACGTCGGCGACGCCGTAAGGGCGAATGTCCTTGCCCTCGAAAGGGGCGGCGGCGAGGCCTATAATATCGGAACCGGCATGGCGACCCATACCGAAGACCTCTTCAATCTGATCTTCGAGGCGATAAGGGAGAAGGCGCCGGGCCTGCCCGGCTCCCTCGGTATGCCGGAACGGATGGAGGCTCGTCCCGGGGATTTAAGGCGGAGTTGCCTCAATGCGCGGAAGGCCAAAGACGGCTTAGGATGGGAGCCGCTCGTCGGCCTTGAAGAAGGGATAAAGAAAACGCTCGAATGGAGGATATCCTCAGGGGAAAGCCTAAAGCGCACATCGGGTTCATAACCTTAACATCATCGGAGAGACGCATGCGAAATCTGAGAAGAGTACTGCTTGTTTTTATGGTGCTGATGCTTTCCGCCTGCACATCGCCTCAGAAGAAGGCGGCAAGATACATAGAAAAGGGGCGCGAGTACATGGGGGCCTCGGAATACACGGCCGCGGTGATAGAGTTCAAGAATGCGGTAAAGGCCACGCCAAAGAACGCCAGGGCACATTACAATCTGGGCCTCGCCTATTACAAGATGGGGGGCATCAATAACCTCCAGCTTGCGTTCCAGCAATTCATCCAGACAGTGAGGCTTGACCCGAACAACATGGAGGCGCAGGTTAAGGTCGGCGAGCTGCTCCTTTTGGGCCGCGACTACAAACACGCGCAGGAAAGGGCCGAGACCGTGCTCGCAAAGGACAAAGGCAATGTAGACGCCCGCGTGGTGCTCGCGGCGGCCCTCGCCGGGCAGGGCCATCTCGACATGGCCGTGCCGATGATAGAGGACGTGCTCAAGAGCAGGCCCCCGGACGCAAAGCCGTATGTGACCGCCGCCGGGATATATCTGGCGGCGCATGACAGCGCCGCCGCCGAGAAGGCGTATAAAGACGCCATCGTCCTGACCGGCGCGCTGGAAGTGCGGTTTATTCTTGCGAACTTCTATGCCAGGGAAGGCAGGCTCGCGGACGCCGAGCAGACGCTCAAGGACGCGGCTGCCGCCAACCCGAAAAGCCAGGCGGCGCTCTGGAGCCTGGCGAATTTCTACTTCGCCTCAAGAAGATTCGCCGAAGCGCAGAAGACCTATGAGAACGCCATGTCTCTCAATCCCGGCAATCCAGCCGGGTACATGCTCCTTGGAGAATTTTTCATCTCTACGGGACGGCCCCAGGACGCCGAGAAGGCCCTGAGAAGCGGCCTTGAGAAGAACTCCGGCGCGGTAATTCTCGAAGACAGGCTCGCGGAGCTTCTCCTGGACGAGCATAAGGACGCGGATGCCGCCGGGCTTATCGATACGGTTTTGAAAAAGACCCCGAAAGACCCTTACGGTCTTTATTTGCGGGGCAGGCTGCGCCTCGCGGCTAACAAGGTAAGCGATGCCATAGCCGACCTTGGCGACTCGGTAAAAGGCGAGCCGTCGATCGCCAAGTCCCACTACTATCTTGCAATGGCATACAGGGCCGGCGGCGACGTAGAGACCGCTAAGAGCGAGCTTGCCACGGCGATAAAGCTCTCCCCGAATTTCGACGACGCGAGGCTTGCGCTGGCGTCAATAGAGCTTTCGTCAGGGGACTACAAGCTCGCCCTCGAACAGACTCGAAATGTCCTTGAAAGGTCGCCTGCAAGTCCGGCCGGGCGCCTTGTGGACGGCGCGGCGAGGCTTGAGCAGGGCAAAGTCGATCTGGCGCAGGCCGATTTCGAAGACGTCATAAAAGTCGCGCCAAACGACCCGAGGGCGTATGTAAACCTCGGCATCGTGTACCAGACGAAGGGGAATAACCGCGCGGCCCTTGCGCAATACGAGAAGGCGCTTTCAACAAATCCCGGCCTCACGGACGTCCTTGGACTGGCCGCCGGGGTATATCTTGCCGAAAAGGAGCCGCATAAAGCGATCGAGCTTGTCAGGGACAGCCTGAAAAAATCCCCGGACAACCCGTACCTCAACGAGCTTCTCGGAAAGGTGTATCTGGTATCCGGCGACGTCAAGGACGCCGAGGCGTCGTTCAAGAAGGCGATAGAGATCAAGAACGATCTTCCGGGGCCATATCTTGAGCTCGGCGCCATCTATGCGACGACCGGGGCGTACGACAATGCGATAAAACAGTTCGAAGCCGTTGCCAAGGCCAACCCCGGCTTCCTCCCGCCGTACGTGATTATGGGAATACTTTATGAAAGGCAGGGCAAGACGGACAAGGCCATCGCGAGTTACAAGAAGGCCCTGGAGATAAACCCCAAGTTCGCTCCGGCAGCCAATAACCTGGCGTGGCTTTACGCCGAAGGGAGCGGCAATATCGACGTCGCGCTTAACCTCGCGGAGACCGCCAATGCCTCCGCCCCCAACGACCCGTCGGTGTCGGATACGCTCGGCTGGATATATTATAAAAAGGGGGCGTATCTAAAGGCGGTCGATTTTTTGAGCGACAGCGTGCGGAAATCGCCCGATAATCCCCTTGTCATGTATCATCTCGGAATGGCGTATTACAAGAAAGGCGACATCGGCTCCGCGAGAAAAGAGCTTCTTGCCTCGCTTAAGATATCGGACAGGTTCCCGGGGGCGGAAGACGCGAAAAAGACGCTTAAAGAACTCAAATAGCCTTTCCATGGCCTTTGAGAAAAGGGATGCGCCCCGCTGGCGGACGCATCCCTTTTTTATGGCGCGGGGATGAACATAGCTCGAATCCCTTCAAAAAAAAATTAAAAAGATGTATGCTGAATAGGGAGGCGAAGCGCGCGCGATGATGCCCTTAATACAAGGTCTAAGATTGAGATATTGGCTTCCGGCCGTTTTCTGGTGCGGCTTTATTTTCATCATGTCGACCGCTTTTTTCTCCGCGGAGAATACCGCGCTCGTTATAGACCCCGTGCTGCGCTTCCTTATTCCGGGGATCTCGGCGCCGCATGTGGAAGCGCTCCACGGACTGATACGCAAGTCCGCGCACGTCACCGAGTATTTCATCCTCGGCATTTTTTTCTTCCGCGCGATACATCTCGGCTCAAGGGATAAAAAGGCGCTCAGAAGCGCCTTTTTCGCGGCGGCGGCGGTCGTGCTCTACGCCGCCACAGACGAGTTTCATCAGTTGTTTGTGCCCAGCCGGGGCGCCTCGGTTATCGACGTCGGTATAGACTCATCCGGCGGGATCCTCGCCCAGATAGCGAGCCTCCTGTGGCATTGGAGGAAACCGGCTTAGGAGCCGGATAAGGCGTGTCGAGCCCCCGCCTTATCCGGCAGGGGCTTCAAGCTTTCCAAGAAAGACCTTCTCCAGTATGCCGCCTTCAAGGAGCCTCCCGGGCGCCCCCTCCGCCACAACCCTTCCCCTGTCGAGCACATAGGCCCTGTCGACGAATTCAAGCAGAGACTTTATGTTGTGCTCCACCACCATTATGGATGCGCCGCGCTTCACGTTTATCTCCCTTATCTTGGCGAAGACCTCCTTGACCATCCTGGGCGAGAGCCCGAGCGAAGGCTCGTCAAGGAGGAGCGCCTCAGGGCCGGCCACCAGCCCTCTTGCGATGGCGAGCATCTGCTGCTCGCCTCCCGAAAGGGCTCTTGCCTTCGCCTTTCTCTTCGTCTTCAGCGCCGGAAAAGCCGAGAGCACGTCGTCCATGCGTTTTTTAAGTTCAGACCTGTCCCTTATCGAGAAGCCCCCTATCTCGAGATTCTCTTCTATCGTAAGGCTGGTGAATACGCGCCTTCCCTGCGGCACAAGGACGACGCCGAGGCCTGACATCCCGTGGACGACAGGGGTTATCGGCCTTCCTTTGTAGGAGACGGCGCCTGAATCTATCGGGGCTATGCCGAATATCGACTTCAATACCGTTGACTTCCCGGCTCCGTTCGGCCCCATAAGCGCCACCACCTCGCCCTTCTTGAGCGCTATGTCCACCCCGTCAAGGGCCTTTACCCCGTGATAGTGGACGGATACGCCTTTAAGCTCCAGAATGTTCTCTTCGCCCATTTCGGTCTCCGCCGGAAATTCTATTCCCCGAGGTACGCATCCGCCACGTCACGTCTTTTAAGCACCTCTTGCGCGCCTCCCTCGGCAAGGAGCCTCCCGCTGTCCATCACTATCACGTGATCGGAAAGCTCCCTTATAAGATCCATGTTGTGCTCGATCAGGACGACCGTGAACCCGCTGTCCCGCAGTTCCTTTATTATCGCCGATACGGTCTTTACCATCTGCGGAAAAAGCCCGGCGAACGGCTCGTCGAAAAGTATTATCCCGGCCTGACCGGTCGCGCACATGGCAAGCGCCCTGGCCACCTCAAGCAGCTTTCTCTGCCCGTAAGAGAGGTTTACGGCCAGGTCGTCCCTCCTGCCCCAGAGCCCTGTCCTGTTCAGCGCCTCCCCGGCCTGCTTCATGTGATGAGCCTTATGCCTTTCGAAGAAAGCTCCCCACAGGTTCCTTTCGGTAAGGACCACAAGGATATTGTCGAGCACCGTCATCTGCTCGAAGAGCCGCACCTCCTGGAAGGTCCTGGTGATGCCGTAGGAAGGTACCTTGCAGGGCTTTATTTTCTTGAGGGGCGGATTGGCGCCAATTGTTACGGCCCCGCCGTCGATGGAGAGCAAGCCGGAGAGGACGTTAACAAGCGTGGATTTCCCGGAGCCGTTGGGTCCGATGACCGACGTTATCCGGCCCGCCTCGATTGCTATGGAAAGGCCGTCTATGGCCGCAACGCCCGCGAAGCGCTTTGTAAGTTCCCGTATCTCGAGTTTATGCATTTTCCCGACCGTATGGCTGCGCCCGATATTTGAAGGTTCTATACATTCCGCTTATCGAACGTGGATGCGCCTTTCCGACTGCTTTTACATCAGAGCCTGTACTCTCCAAGTATCCCCTGCGGCCTGAAAAGCATGAGGAGTATCAGGCAGAGTCCGTACACAACCTGACGGAGTTCCGCGGCGATGGACGAAGGGAAGCCCGCGAACCTCAGCGCCTCCGGAAGAAGCACCATTATCGCAGCCCCCAACACGGAACCCCTGAGGTTGGAAAGCCCGCCGAGGATTATTATGGCGAGTATGAAGACCGATTCCATCACCGTAAAGCTCGAAGGGTCTATGAAAGTTATGTAGGCCGCGTATAGCGATCCCGCTATCGAGGCGAGCAAGGCCGATATGACGAATATCGCGAGCTTGTAGAGAACCGTATTGTAGCCGAAGACCTGTATGGCCGTTTCGTCTTCCCTGACGGCCTTCAAGACCCTTCCGAACGACGATCGCACGATGAAGGCCGAAATGAGGTAAGCGGCCAGGAAGAAGATGAACGCGAGAACGAGAAATGATGCGTTAGAAGAAAAGCTCGCTCCGAACAAGGAGGGCCTTGATATGCCGGGTATGCCGAGAGGGCCCCTTGTAAGACCCTGCCAGTTGAGAAGGACGCTATAGACTATTACGTTAAATCCAAGCGATACGAGGGCATAGTAGTCGCCGGCGAACCTCGATAGGATCATGCCTATGAGAAATGCCGCGATCCCGGAGGCCGCCATCCCAGCAAGCATGGAAGGGAAGAAGTTTACGTTGTGAGTCGCGACGAGTATGGCCGTCGCGTACGCGCCGATGCCGTAGAAGGCGGCATGCGCCGTCGAAAGAAGCCCGGTATAACCGACAACGAGGTTGAGGCTCAAGCCGAGTATCGCATATATGAGAAAGAGTATGCCGAGGTTTATGACGTATTCCATCGAAGCGCCTTTTAAAAAGTCATTTCTTCAGTATGCCCTGCGGCCTCAGGAGAAGGAACGCTATGAGAATT
>JAKAIQ010000069.1 GCA_021825035.1 Deltaproteobacteria bacterium
GAAGATAATAGACGATTTTCCCGCCAGCAGGTTCAGGGCAGACGCCATGTATGAGCTCGGGTATCTGTGGTATACGGAAGGCAGACTTAAGGACGCAAGAAAGGTCCTTGAGCCTCTTCCGTCGAACGACAGCGCGACGTTATCGCTCAGGGCAAAGGCTGCAAGGCTTCTTGCGGAAATAAATTCAGTCGATGCCGGCCCTGACGGAGCACAGGCGGGCGCCATCGCCATAGGAGCTATTCTGCCATTGAAAGGCGAATATGCCCGGTTCGGGGATGACGCGTTGAAGGGTGTGCTTCTTGCCGCCGGGGTTTTCGACGGCAGTCCGCGCGCGGAGGTGATCGTAAGAAACGCGGGATCCGATCCCGTCTCTGCGGCGAATGCGGTGAAAGAGCTCGCCCGCGACCATGATATCGCCGGCCTTGTCGGACCGCTTGTAAGCTCGACGGCCCTGGAGACCGCAAGCCTGGCGCAGGAAAAAAGAATCCCCATCGTAGCGCTCACTCAAAAAGAAGGCATTACGGGCGAAGGGGATTATGTTTTTCGGAATTTTCTGACGCCCGGCGCTCAGGCTTCGTCAATAGCGGATTATGCCATGAGGAAGCTTGGCCGCAGGAGATTCGCCGTACTCTATCCGCGCAACAATTACGGGATCGAGCTGGCGAAGCTCTTCGAGAAGGAGGTTAAGAGGCGCGGCGGGACAATGGTGCGGGAAGTTTCATACGAGGATGGCAACAGGGATTTCAGCTCCGAGATGAAGAGGCTTTTCGGCATTCAGGTGAAGGAACGCAGGGAAGGAAGGCGGCGTATAAAGGAATACAATTCCACGGTAAGCATCGACGCCCTTTTTATACCCGATTTCTACGATACTGTGAGCCTTATAGCCCCTTATCTTGGATACTATAATATACGGGGGGTTCAGCTGCTTGGTTCCAATGGATGGGATTCCCGGAAGCTCGTTGAACAGGCGGGCAAGGACGTGGAGGGCGCGGTTTTCGTCGACGGCTTCTTCCCCGGCAGCATAAGGCCGGGGCCTGCGGAGTTCACAAGGAGATTCAGGGATGTCTATGGAAGAGACCCGGGGGTAATCGAGGCGCAGGCTTATGATGCGGCGATGATGCTTATTCTTGCCGGTGGCGGCAAGGCCGGCGAGCCGGACAGGGATGCCTTGAGACGCAGGCTGAGCGCGATAAAGGATTTTCAAGGGGCGACCGGAGTCCTTTCGTTCGGACCTGACAGGGATGCCGTAAAAAAACTTTTTATCCTGACGATAAGCGGCGGCCATATAGTCGAGGCGCCCGGCGCGTAAAACAGGCGAAGAGAGGGGCCATGGGTCTTACGCATATAGATGAACGCGGAAAAGCCAGGATGGTCGATGTATCGGCGAAGGAAGCGACTTTTAGGGAGGCGGTCGCCAAAGGTAGGGTGCTGCTCAAGACTGAGACCCTCGATCTTATCCTGGCCAATGAGGTCAAAAAAGGCGATGTCTTGGGAGTTGCCCGGATAGCAGGAATACTTGCCGCAAAGAAGACCGGCGAATTGATACCGCTATGCCATCCGCTTAATATCACGAGCGTCGATGTCGAGTTCGAACCCCTCAGGGAAGTCCCCTGTATCGATATAACCGCGACGGCAAGAGTCTCGTCACAGACAGGCGTGGAGATGGAGGCGCTTACGGCGGTATCGGTTGCGGCGCTTACAATCTACGACATGTGCAAGGCGGTTGACAAGGCTATGACTCTTACGGATATAAGGCTCGTCAAAAAGACCGGCGGAAAAAGCGGCGTCTTTGTGAGAGAATAGACTCTTGACGGGTCGATTGCCGGATATGCTAGATTTGAGAGGCCCTAAGCACTTAATACAGGGCAAAATCCCAACGAGGCCTTCCCGTCATACCTCGCGATAGCCGCGAGTTTCCTGATTAAATTTGTCATTTACAATATTCATATTTTTCAGTTATACTAAAAAGATATGAATAAGGAACAGCTTGAGCATTTCAGGACTCTGCTCAATGGTAAGCTCGACGAGCTGCTTTACGGCGCCGAAAAGGCTGTAAGCGGGATGAGCAATGGCGCTCCGGATGATAACTTTCCAGACCCGACTGACAGGGCTTCCCATGAGACAGACAGAAATTTCCTTTTGAGGGTTAAGGACCGCGAACGTAAGCTAATCACCAAGGTCAAGGAGGCCCTTAAGAGGATAGATGACGGCACTTACGGCATCTGCGAGCTTTGCGGAGAGGAGATATCGGGAAAAAGGCTTGAGGCCAGGCCTGTGACAACTTGTTGCATAGACTGTAAAAAAGAAGAGGAAGAGCAGGAAAAAAACAGAAGCAACGCTTAGACGACCGGCCTCGACCGGTTTTATTCTTCGAAGCTCCATCGTCTTCCGCCGTTCTCTTTAATGCCATCATAAGGTCATATGCCCGAACTTAGAAAAGATCCTATAGTAGGAAGATGGGTGATAATTTCCACCGACCGCGGCAAACGCCCGTCGGAGTTTGAATCTTTTCAGCCGCCTGTAAAGGCCGGATTTTGTCCGTTCTGCCCTGGGAATGAATCAAGGACTCCCAATGAAGTCCTGGCCTACCGCAAGAACGGAGGCCTGCCTAACAGCTCCGGCTGGCACATAAGGGTAGTGCCGAACAAATACCCGGCCCTGAAGGTGGAAGGCGACATTAACAGGGAAGGCGACGGCGTTTATGATAAGATGAACGGGATAGGCGCCCATGAAGTCATTATAGAATCTCCAGACCATAGGGATACGCTTTCAAAAATGCCGCCCATCCAGTTGGAGGAGGTCCTGTGGGCCTATAGAGACAGGATAATCGACCTTAAGAAGGACATGCGGCTCCGTTACATATTGATATTCAAGAACCACGGCGAGGCCGCCGGTGCGTCACTTGAGCATACTCATTCGCAGCTCATAGCGCTTCCGATCGTGCCCAAGACCGTTGCCGAAGAGCTTGACGGTTCTCTTGAATATTACAACTTCAAGGAAAGATGCATTTTTTGCGACATCATACGACAGGAAATAATGCAAGGCGTGCGCGTAGTATCGGAAAATCGCGATTTTATCGCCGTGGCGCCTTATGCCCCGAAATCTCCTTTTGAGATATGGATCCTTCCGAAGATCCATGAATCGAACTTTGAAAACTGCCAGAAACATCACTATGAAAACCTTTCCGCCATATTCTCGGATGTATTGAGAAGGATGGATAAGGTGCTTAACTACCCGCCCTATAATTTCATCCTTCACGCCGCCCCGCTGAAAGACGGCGCAGCCCAATTCTACCACTGGCATTTCGAATTGATGCCGAAGCTCACACGGGTTGCGGGATTTGAATGGGGGTCGGGTTTCTATATAAATCCCACCCCTCCGGAAGAAGCCGCTAAATTTCTGAGGGACGCGAAGGTCTGAACCGGCGGAATGCCGCGGATATGAATAGGCGGCCTGGCGAAAGGTTTGCCGGTAATATGCTATAATAAAGGGGGGGTGGAGTGCACCGGAGTTGCTTCACCGCACCCGTGTTGCTTTAGCAATTGTCGCGCTTGCCGTAAATTTTCGATAGATATAGGGTTTAACATGGTCAGGCTGCAAAAGTTGGCGTCGCTTACCGGGGTTAGTCATGAAAAAGCGCATTCTGGTTGTCGATGACGAGGAAGGCCTGAGGCTCCTTTATAAGGAGGAGCTTGAAGACGAGGGGTGGGAAGTCGAACTCGCGGCCTCGGGAGAAGAATCTCTTGAGAAGCTTAAAAACGGCGGGATAGACCTTGTTCTTCTTGATATAAAGATGCCCGGAATGGACGGCATCGAGGTGCTGAGAAGGGTCAAGGAAAAATGGAAGGACCTGCCGGTCATACTCTGCACGGCCTATCCACATTACAAGCACGAATTCGGGACCTGGGCGTCTGACGCATATATAATAAAATCATCCGATCTGACCGAATTAAAGCAAGCCATAAAAGACATCCTCGGCAAGAAATCATGATACTTGTAACAGGTGGAACCGGCTTTGTCGGAAAAAATCTCGTAAGGGCGCTTACGAGGGGCTGTAAGGTTCGTTGCCTCGTAAGAGACCCCGGCATGGCAGGGTCCCTCGTTCAAGCCGGGTGCGAACTCGTTCAGGGCGACATCTTGGACCAGGCGTCAATCCTGAACGCCTTGAGCGATAACGTGGAGGCCGTCTTCCATCTGGTGGGCATACTCGTCGAGTCGAAGGGTGCGACATTCAGGTCCGTCCACGTCGAAGGGACGAGGAACGTAGTTGAAGCCTGCACAAGAAAAAATATAAAAAGGTATCTGCACATAAGCGCCCTTGGAGCACGCGAGAACGCTAAAAGCGCTTATTACCGGACAAAGTGGGACGCCGAGGAAATCATAAAAGGTTCCGGCCTTGAATATACGATCTTCAGGCCGGCGGTGATATTCGGCAAGGAAGACAGGTTTACCAATCTCTTCGCCGGACTGATCAAGTCCTTTCCGGTCTTTTTTGTTCCAGGCAGCGGCAGGAATAAGATGCAGCCGGTATTCATCAAAGACGTTGTGAATGCGATGTGTTTAAGCCTCAAAAACGACAATACGCGCAAAATGGCATATGAAGTCGCTGGCGCCGGGATCCATACCTTCGATGAAATAATCGATCTGATAGCGGCTATACTGGGCAAGAAGATACTCAAGGCGCACATACCGATGTCCATCATGCGTATGAACGCGGCGCTTATGGAGTCGATTTTTCCAAGACCTCTCCTGACAGTGGACCAGCTTATCATGCTCGAAGAGGATAATATCGTCTCGGCAAACGCCCTTTCCGAAGTATTCGGCTTAAAGCCTACCGACTTTACCGAGGGCATGAGGACCTATCTGCATTGACGTTGCCGATTTGTGATAACGGGGCAAAAGCTCTACTCAATAAAGCGCTTGCGAATATCATTTTTTTTTGTTATTTATACGTGTCGGTTTTGTGGTGTCGCCAATTGGGGGGTTAGCTCAGATGGGAGAGCGGCTGGTTCGCAATCAGCAGGCCACCGGTTCGATCCCGGTACCCTCCACCAAGTAAAATCAAGGGGTTAGTTGGCATATATTAGCCCTTTTCTTTTAGTCGTTAGTTTGACGTGACGGTCATGAGTCCCGGCGGCGCTTCTTAACGTCCTTCCTCGCAACCAATTAAACCACATGAGCTGCCTGCGGGCTGTATAAGGCTTAGAGGGTATCCCCTTGGCGTTTGATCGACAACTTGCCGGAGCTGTCATCTTTTTCAAAAAAAGATTCGGAAGTATGGATGGAAAAGCAGGGGTGGATGATTTTTTGATGGGTCGGCGCCAACTCCTTTTTAAGCATTAAACGAGATTTCAAATCCAAAAATCCATCGACAGACTGGTTCATCATGTTGCGAAATAGTCGTTTGCATTGACCGCATTCGCACGGCAGGGCCGGCTGTGCATTTTCAGCCGGATATCGCCCTCTGTTTTGTGATGCCATGTTGGGTCTTTTCCCAGTAAAACGGTTTCGTAAAGAGTTGCCACAACGCCTTGTAAGCAGCAATCGAATGAAGCATCCAGTAGACTGGATTCAGATAGGCATAAAGGAAAAGGGCGTGATACCTTCGCTTGAAAACGGCGGTCATATTCAAATAAATGCCGAGAAAGTTGCCGAAAAGAAGATTGGCGAGCGATAGATAAAGCACAACCGGCGGAAATAATGCGTCTAAAAGCTTCGTTGAGGTGACAAGCCAGAAGCCGAATATGCCCCACGTTATCGGATTTATCAGTGACATGAGGACCGATCCGCCTATGAAGAAGTTGAACGCAAGCCATGATTTAAGGCCGATTGAGCGGTATAGCCGGAACGGGTGGCGTGAGTATACAAGCCAGGTCTGCATGTAGCCTTTGATCCATCTCGACCTCTGACGTAGCCAGTTGCCGAGATGCGCGTTCGCCTCTTCAAACGTCGTCGTGTTTATGACGCCTACCTTCCAGCCTTCGGTGTACGCCCTTATGCCGAGATCCGCGTCCTCCGTCGTGTTGAACGGGTCCCACCCGCCAAGCCGCAGCAGCTTCGATGTGTCAAAATGGTTGCTTGTGCCGCCAAGCGGTATGGGAAGCTTAAGCCTGTCAAGGCCGGGGAGTATGTAGTCGAACCAGTAAGAATACTCGAGGGTGAACATGCGCGTCAGAAAGTTTTCGTCCCTGTTGAAGTAATTGAGGGCGGCCTGAAAGCAGACGTAGCTGTCGCCGCCTTTTTTAAAGGCGGCGACAGCCTTTTTAAGCTGGTCGGGCTCCGGGATGTCTTCGGCGTCGTATATGACAAGGTATTTGCCCCTCGAGAAGAAGAGGCCGTAATTGCACGCCTTGGGCTTTGTCTTCGGAAGGCTTGGAGGTATGACGAGGAAGCGCCAGTTGCCGGGAGGCTTGCGTGCGCGGGCGGATTCGAGAGTGGCGCTGTCGTCGTCTTCGAGCAGAAGTATTATGTCAAGCCTGTTTTGCGGGTAGTCGAGCTTTTTCAGCGAGTCGATGAGAATCCCTATTACCTCCGGCTCCTTATATACCGGCACGACGATGGAATAAACGGGCAGGTCTTCATCCTTCAGCGCGGTGATTTCTTCGTCCATTACGGGCTGGTCTATCTCGCGCCGCATGCCTGCGAGACTTAAAAGAAGTTTGAAGCCTATGGCGATCGAATAAAATATCTGCGCCATAAGGTTAGAGAATATAAGAAGGCTTAACACGTTGTGATAGGCCCAGAGGAGAATGATTAATATGCCTGCAGCAAGAACAGCCAGTTGTGGCTCGGTGAATACGGAGTAGGCAGAACCTTCCGGGTTTTTTTTGTAAAGATCAAAAATTGACTTTTCAAGGATAACGTCCCTGTATATTTCCTCGGTCATCTTCATGAGGTCAAGATCGGTAATCAGTATCTCTTTTATGGAAGCCGCCGAGAATCTGGATTTGAAGAAATCGTGTATCTGCTCGTCTCCGGCATACGCGGTGAGGAGGGTAAGGCACGAGCCTTCCATCATAAAGGGCAGGGACTGCTGCTCTATCGCTTCGTGAAATTCTATTTTGAGAAGGAGGCTTCTGTCAGCCTGTTTTACGAGGTTTTCCCTGTCGGTTCTGAACTCTATGCCATGCTGGCAGGCGACCGTTTCAAAGAGCTGGAGTCGATTTATGCGCCCCAGGGAGACGAGAATCCATCCCACCCTGCCGCCTTTGGTCCGTTGATACTCCAGTGCCTCCTTGAGCTGTGCCTCGGTGATGTGCCCGCGCTCAATGAGAAGCTCGCCGATTCTTTTGTTAGAAGGCATACCAGATGCCTGCATTATACTGGAAACCTCCGCCCGTATTTCTGCCCCAGACCGGTGCGGTCAGGCCTGTCACGGCTGAAAACCCGTCGGAGAACTTTATCCTCAGAGATGAGCCTGTCTGGATTAATTTATAGTAGGCCCCAAGGTAAGGGTTCTGTCCGATTGTCTCGTGGCTTTCATTGCCAAGGCCCCATTGGACGTCAAGGATAGGAAGAAGCTGGAGATATGACGTCAAATCATAGCCCAAAAGCGCGGTCAGCCTGAGTTGGTCGGACGGATAGCCGAAGTAGTGCCTCACTCCGGCAAGGGTGTCGATGAATCCGTTCTTAAACGACCGTCCATAGAGCATATTGGCCTGCACCCCGAGCCGGTCATACCCGAGCCGTGGGGTGCTGGATATGGAGTAGCCTGTTGGAGCTATGAGAACGCCCTGCACGGACAGACTGCCCGATGAGTCCGTTTCGATGTTATGGATAAGACCGAGTTTAATGTCCGTAAGCCCTGAAGTGGAGGCGTTACCCCAGGTCAGGGAGTCGAATGCGGTCTGAAACGTCAGGGTGTTGGCCGGAGTCAGTCCGTACTCGCCGTAAAGGTTCAATTCGTTCTTCGAGAATGTGCAGTTTCCCGTTCCCGTCGAACAGCCTATCGGCTTTTTTGTCCCCTGGTTGTCCCAGTAGTGGCCGGTCTCGTAATGATAATATGCAGGGTCCAGGAAATACCCACCCTCATTTTGCACCCAGGCGCCGGCAAATGCGCGCCCGGCAAGTAAAACGACAATCGCAAACGCCGTCAGGGTCGTCTTCATGGCTTCACTCCTTTCTCAGGAGCCGTCTGTTTATGTGGTAAATAAGCGCGAGTGCCGCTACGGCGATCGCAAGCACGACGTAAAGCCTGTATTTGTACCAATACCAGCTTATGGGCTTGACCTCTTTGTAAAGCACCCTTAATTTGGCGCCGACATCGTAGCTTGCAAGCTCTCTGTTGAACATCACAACGTTCCCGATCATCCTGTCGGCGCGGTATCGGCTGAGATCTCTAATGTAATCGAGCGGTTTCGCGTCTTTGTAATAGGTAAGGAGCAGGACCTTGGCGCCCCCCTGGTTAAACGATTCCAGGACGCCGAAGCTGTCGGCATACTCCGAGGCGAAGACCTCGTTTCCGGTAAGAGGGTTTATTATGGTGAATTTTCCATGCCTTACCTTTAGCGGCGCGTCAAGCCCGGAAGGAGGATTGGCCAGGGCAAGGATCACGAAGTCATAGCCTTCGGGCACTTTGCCTTCCCACCTTGCCGCATCCGCGCCGGTAATGCTCTTGTTAAGTTTGCCGATATCGTCCATCAGATAAAATGCCGGAGCAAGCATTGATCTGTCATCCGTCATAACGAGCACGCGCCCGGACATCGCGCCGATCACGTCCCGTACGGAGTCGATGTCCTTTCTGTCGGCGCCGTCAAACAAGACCTTCGAGGAATTCGCTATGGAAATGGTCATCTCCGGGAAACTCCCCTTGCACTCGCCGCTGTTTACGTAGTAGGACGCCACGACGTTCAGGTTATTGTTGAAGCTTTTTAAAAGGCCCATCGGCAGCTTTATGTCGTATGGCGTCAGGGCCCCTCCCTGGTTTCCAAGCCGGATTGCGTTCACAAGGACTTCGTTCAGAAATATCTTTAAAAACGCCCTGTCGGCTTCAGGCACCGGGGTATGGCTCATGTCGAGGCGGAGCAGCGGGTTTTTCGGCATCCCCGCAAAGCTCGAATAATTCAGCGGCACATTGAAGGATATGTCGCCGAGAGCGGTACCGGTGAAATTGGCGGCTCCCAAGTCCGCGAACGTAATCTCCCCGGTTTTTTCCGCAGGCTCTTTTTTGATCTCCGGCCCTTTGATGGAAGACGTCAGGTACAGGTCAACAAGCCTCTTTTTAAGAAGCGCGACGTCCGACAAGCCTACGACAAGATCATCGCCTTTAACGCTTATGCCACCGCCTTCGCCTCCGATTATTATGTTTCTTGCCTTCTTGACCGGGGTGTTGCTCATGGTGAGGCGCACGTTTTTCCAGCCGCTCAGCCTGTTTATTTGATAGGCGAGCGGCAAAGCCTCAAGGCCGCCATCTTTGGCATCGACAACTACGTTGACGGCCGTATCATAGGTTCTGAAAAAGTCGGAGATTGTGTCCGGCGTCCCATCGGTCTCAAGGATTATCCTGCTCTTGTTTGACGCTACGATCCAGAGGTTGCCGCTTGACATGTCCGAGCATACATCATCTGAAACAAAGAGGTGCCCACGAAGGGTAATCTTTATGAAATCAGCTTTTGACGGCGGGATCGAGAAGGACAGCACAGGCTCATAGCCGGTTTTTTTCAGGCTTTGAGTGAAAAGCGGCTCGTCGTCAACGAGCACGGTAATGGTGCTCGC
>JAKAIQ010000070.1 GCA_021825035.1 Deltaproteobacteria bacterium
AATGCCCAGCTCGTGCCGCTCAAGGATAAGGAAGACTCGAGCCTTCTTCTTTTTCTTCGTGACATAACGGAAGAGAAGAGGGTGGAGACCATAAAAAAGGATTTTGTAGCCAACGTCTCTCACGAGCTGAGGACCCCGCTTGCCAGCATAAAGGGCTATTCGGAGACTCTTCTCGATGGAGGAATGGATGACAGAGAGACGCTTAAGGAGTTCCTGCGCGTTATCGACCGTCATGCGACACGCATGGCGCGGCTCATTGACGACCTTCTGATACTATCAAGGCTTGAATCCCATCAGATGACCATATTGTCCGCGCCCGTGGACATTGCCGAGCTCATTCAGGCCACGATGAAAGGCTTTGAAAAACAGGCAAGAGACAAGGGGATTACGATAGCATCCTGTCTGCCGAACGGCCTTCCAAGAGTTTTAGGAGATCGGGACAGGCTGGAACAGGTAATGGTCAACCTTCTCGATAACGCAATAAAATATACGCCATCCGGCGGCCGCGTAAGCGTCGCCGCAGAGAAGGCCGATGGTTCCGTAAGGGTTGACGTGAAGGATACCGGGATCGGCATACCTGCGGGCGATATACCCAGGATCTTTGAAAGATTTTACCGCGTCGACAAGGCAAGGAGCAGGGAACTCGGCGGAACGGGCCTCGGGCTCGCCATAGTAAAGCATATAATACAGGGCCACAATGGGAAGATGCAGGTAGAAAGCTCGCCGGGAAAAGGCTCCATATTCAGTTTTTCGATAAAATCCTGCTGAACGTCTCCTCTCTACGCGCCTCATCCGATTAATAAATCTGAAAAAAGCCGCCTTATTTTGATATAATGTACGTTCGGGACGTATCCTGTCCAGCTTGTAAATTTAAAAGATATGTCTGTAATCCACGTAGAAAATCTTTATAAAAGATATAATGGCGTCGAGGCCGTCCGGGGAGTGACCTTTGACGTGCGCGAAGGAGAGACCTTCGGCTTTTTAGGGCCTAACGGAGCAGGCAAGACGACTACCATAAGCATACTGTGCACCCTTCTGGGTTTTGATTCCGGCATAGCAATGGTGAACCGGTATGACTGCAGAACAGAGCCTCAGAAGGTTCGTTCCTCCATCGGGCTGGTCTTTCAGGAATTTACGCTCGATAACGAGCTTACGGCTTACGAAAATTTGAAGTTTCATTGCTATCTCTACGGTATGGACAGGTCGTTAACGGAGAGAAGGATAGAGGAGGCGCTCGATGTGGTTAACCTGAGCGGGAGAAAATTGGACCTGGTAAGAAAGTTCTCCGGCGGCATGAAAAGAAGGCTTGAGATTGCCCGCGGCCTTCTGCACAGGCCCAGAGTGCTGTTTCTCGACGAGCCGACCCTGGGGCTTGACCCGCAGACAAGAAGCAACGTCTGGGAGTTTATCATGAAATTGAAGAAGGCGGCCGGGAGCACGTTGTTTATGACCACCCACTACATGGAGGAGGCCGAGGTCTGCGACCGCATAGCCATAATGGACAATGGACGGATCATAGCGTGCGACAGGCCCGATGAGCTCAAGCGGTCGATAAAGGGGGACACGGTTTACATTAAGACGGTTGACGACGCTTCGGCAAGCCGGGAGATCGAAGAGAAGTTCCTTCTTAAGCCGAAGATGATAGAGGCAGGCCTTTCCGTCAATGTCGAGGCCGGGGAGAAATTTGTTCCCCAACTTTTCGCGGGGATGAAGACCGAGATCAAATCGGTAAACCTGAAGAAGCCGAGCCTCGAAGACGTGTTTCTCAACCTCACGGGCAGGGAGATAAGGGATTACGGCCCGGCGCCGAGAGCGCCTGGTTTGAGAGGGCGTTGAGTTGATGTTTAACGGCACGCAAGCGGCCATCCGTCTCAGTGGCTGTAGCCGGCAGGCGATTTCCGTAAATATAAAAAAATGAGGGCAGTGCTGATTGAGATATTTTCAAGCCAAAGCCGTATATGTGATATTCCAGCGGGAGTTTAAGAGATTTTTCCGCCAGAAGGGTAGATTGGTAGTTACCATGGCGAGGCCTCTCATATGGCTCTTTATAGTCGGGTCAGGCTTTACCAGGCTCGTCGACACTTCAGCCGGCGCCAGTTATATCCAGTTCATACTGCCCGGGATAGTTGGCATGACCATACTCTTCAGTTCCATCTTCTCCACGATGTCCGTGGTATGGGACAGGGAGTTCGGATTTCTCAGGGAGATGCTCGTATCTCCGATCTCAAGGATAACGATAGTCGCCGGGAAGCTCCTGAGCGGCACGATCCTTTCCGTTTTTCAGGGAGCGGCCCTTCTTGTTGTGGCGCCTTTCCTGGGCCTTAAAGTCGGCGTAGGCGGATTTTTCGCCATGATTGCGTTCATGCTCCTCGTCTCGCTTTCGATAACCTCTCTTGGCCTTTTTGTGGCGTCCTTTCTCTCTTCTCTCGAGGGGTTTAACGTAATCATGAACTTCATCATACTGCCGATGTTCTTTCTTAGCGGCGCCCTTTATCCCGTACGTTCGCTGCCAGCCGCAATAAGGGTCTTTACAGTGGTAAACCCGCTCTGCTTCGGGGTCGATGCATTTAAGCATATGCTCCTTCCTCACGGAGGAAGGCTTGCGGCGGAATTCCCCCTTGCACTTGATATTTTTTTTGTGAGCTTCTTCGCCATCGTATTTTCTATTCTTGCGGCGGTTGTCTTTGAAAGAAAAAAGTGATGACATGAAGAACGGCACTCTTTTTGTAGTTTCAACGCCCATAGGCAATCTCGAGGACATCACGCTTCGCGCGCTCGGCGTTTTGAAGAGCGTGGCTCTCATAGCGGCGGAAGACACAAGGGTTACCAGAAAGCTTTTGAGCAACTACGGCATATCGACGCCGCTTACAAGTTATTTTGAACATAATGAGGTCAAGAAGGCCGCTTTTCTTCTGGAAAAGTTAAGGGAAGGCGCGGATATCGCAATCGTAACGGACGCAGGCACCCCGGGGATATCCGACCCCGGCTACAGAATTGTGAGGCTTGCCGTGGAAAACGGCGTGAGAGCCGTTTCTGTGCCCGGGGCTTCGGCGCTTACCGCGGCGTTAAGCGTGGCGGGGCTGCCGCTCGACGAATTCACGTTCAAGGGCTTTGTTCCAGCCGGGCAGCACGCAAGGAAAAAGTTCTTGCTTGGGTTGAAGATTCCGGAACATACGTTCATAATGTATGAGTCCGCAAGAAGGATAAAGGATACGCTTAAAGACATCCTCGACGTTATAGGGGACGTGGAGGCCGTAATGGCGCGGGAGTTGACAAAACTCCATGAAGAGGTGTTGAGAGGCCGCATTTGCGCCTTAGCTGAAAAGCTCAAGGAAAGGGAAGTCAAGGGCGAGATAGTTGTCATCCTCAGGACCGGCGATGCCACCCGTGCTGCAATAATCCCTGCGGACGAGATAGAAAATCTCCTGAGGGAAGGCTTCGGCCTGAAGGAAGTCGTAAAGGCCGTGGCACAGGAACATGATATGCCTAAAAGCGAAATCTATAAAGAGGCGCTGCGCGTAAAAGCGCGGCTTGAAAAAAAAGAATAGGCGGAGCATAAGCAGTTCAACCGATGCGCCGAAGAATAGCGAGGAGCGGACATGAAAAATTTCATTCTTGGATTTCTGATAGGTGTTGCCGTCCTGCTGGCTTTTTTGTATCTCGGCGGGCCTCGATACCTGGTGGCTCTTGGAATAAGGGCGCAAGAGGCCGGACAAAAGCTGGAGCATTATGAGAAGCCGGTAAAGAATACGGTGAACGAGGCCGGGCAATCGGTCGATAAAGCCCTCGACAAGACGAAGATGAAAGTCAGGGAGTACATCCGTAAGTAATCCGGCGTCTTCGGGTCAAATCTTGCCGGTTTTAAGGACAAAGGGGAACCGCAGATTGATGGTGCGTGTCCCTATATAGATTTCCTCCATATCAAGCTCCGCCGAACTTGTATTTTTCGACAGCGGCTCGAAGATAATGAGCCTTGTCGATTTCTCGCCGGGCTGCAATGTCAGAACAATATCGTAGAATTTTCCTGTCATGTCTTCGAGGCCTGATTCGAGGCCGCTATCCGCGACAGTCAAATCATATAGGTCCGTATAATCGAGAGGCCTGAGAAAGTCCAAGCCGTCGTCCGTAAGTGCGGTCAAGGACGGATTGTAGATGACACTGAATTTCGAATTGTTTTCGATGCCGACTTTAAGGATTATGTATTTTTTATCGGAAAGATTTTTTATGAGCGTGGAGCCTTCGGAGTCTGAAGGCTTTATGCGCCTGACGGTCACTCTAAGAGAGTCATTCTTGAAGACGGCTTCTTCAGTCCCATCCATATGATACTGGCCGGTGAGCCTTCCGCCGTCCGGAACGAGAAATGCCTTGCCCGCGCGCGCGCATCCGTATAAAACAAGGAAAATTGCGATCGATATCAGAATGTTTGTGGCGCGGTTTCTTGTCATATATCCATATCAGTAGCTATTCCATCTGGTAAGGGCCGTAAAGTCGTCAAATTCGTTCATGTAATCTTCCCACCTGAGGTCAACTCCGTCGACCCTTGCAGCCGGCGGCCCTATGCGGCTCCATTCTATCACCCTTTCGACGGACGGCTTCTCGCCTTCGATCACGGCTTCGACGGTGCCGTCCGAATTGTTTTTTACCCAGCCGCAGACCTTGTGCGTTCTGGCCACTTCAGCCATCGAAGCTCTGTAAAAGACCCCTTGCACAAGACCTTCTATGACGAGATGCGCCCGTACTTTGTTTGTCATCTCATGAGAGCAGTATTCATTTTTTATCGGCCGGAACGACTCTTTTTGAAAGCCGTCACGGCTACTCGGTTTTATTGAGAAAAAACCCGATGGGGATATGCTCCATTCACAGGGCAAAAGCCGTAAGTCGTATTTTTCATTTCTACCGAGTCAACATGGCAGCATGAAGGGCTGCAATCCGGTGCGACGCCGCCGCTTTTGTAAGAATGTGGTTTTTAGCAATAGTTGTTTGTGATCACACATCCAGGTTCGACACCTCAAGCGCGTGCTTCTCGATGAATTCCCGTCGCGGCTCAACGACATCGCCCATAAGCTTGGTGAATATCGCGTCGGCCTCGAAACCATCGTCGACCTTTACCTGCAAGAGTATCCTCTTTTCCGGGTCCATCGTAGTTTCCCATAGCTGATCCGGGTTCATCTCTCCGAGGCCTTTATACCTCTGTATCGACAGGCCTTTTTTGCCGAGCTCAAGGACGCGGTCTATGAGACCGGCCCAGGCGGATACCTCAAGGCTTCCGTCGCCGTTCTTTATCGTAAATGGCGGCTCCCCGGCATCTTTGAGGTCTTTAGCGATGTTCCTGGCCTCCTGGAATTCAGGAGAAGCCAGGATGTCTCTGTCGATAACCGTTTCCTGATAGAGACCGTTCTTCGCGCACTTTATGACGAAGCCCTCATGTTCAACATCCTTGCCGAACGTCAATCCCGAGGTCTCCTTTTCCGGGGCGATGATTTTCAGCCTTGTCTTTGCGGCCTCGGTGAGTTTTTTCACGCCTGCCTCGTCCTTTAAAGCCTCAGGGTCCGCGTCCTCGAAGGCGAGCGCTCCGATGACGACCGCGTCCCGTCCTTTCCTTTCCATTCTCGACATGAGCCTCTGCAAGCGGGCGGCCTTCTTCAGCGCGTTCATCAGGGGCTGGCCGGCAAGTCCGTTCTTCTTGCCCCTCGGCGTAATAGTAAGGCCATCGTGAGCGGATTCGAATATGAAGTCTTCGAGGGCGGAGTCGTCTTTAAGATACTTCTCGTCCCTTCCCCTTTTTACCTTGAACAGCGGCGGTTCGGCGATGTAAAGATGGCCGTTCTCGGCCAATGACTTCATCTGGCGGTAAAAAAATGTAAGCAGGAGCGTTCTTATATGGCTTCCGTCCACGTCCGCGTCGGTCATGATGATTATCTTGTGGTAGCGTAGCTTCTCGGGGTTGAAGTCATCGTTTCCGACCCCGCACCCGAGGGCCATTATCATGGTCCTGATCTCTTCGTTCGACAGTATCTTGTCGAAGCGCGCCTTTTCTACGTTGAGTATCTTACCCTTAAGAGGCAGTATCGCTTGAAAACGTCTGTCGCGCCCCTGTTTCGCGGAGCCGCCGGCAGAGTCACCCTCGACTATGAATATCTCGGACAACGCCGGGTTGGTCTCCTGGCAGTCTGCAAGCTTTCCGGGAAGGCTTGTCGAATCGAGCGCGCCCTTCCTTCTTATGAGGTCCTTGGCTTTTCTTGCGGCCTCCCTCGCGCGTGCGCCCTCAACCGCTTTTTGTATTATCTTTTTTGCTATCGACGGGTTTTCTTCGAGGTAGTCAGTAAGCTTTTCATTGACGATGGATTTAACGTATCCCTCGACCTCGCTGTTGCCCAGCTTTGTCTTGGTCTGTCCCTCAAACTGCGGGTTGGGAAGCTTTACGCTTATTACCGCCGTAAGCCCCTCACGGACGTCGTCGCCCTGCAGAGCATCTTTAAGGTCCTTGGCCAGATTGTGGCTTGAGGCGTAGGCGTTTATGACGCGCGTAAGGGCGGATTTGAACCCCACCATGTGTGTGCCACCCTCGGTGGTATTGATGTTGTTGGCGTAAGAGAATACGTTATCCGCGTAGGAGTCGTTCCACTGAAGCGCCATCTCCATCTGGATATTTTCCTTCTCGCCTGAAATATAGACGACCTTGGGGTGAATGGGCGTCCTCGACTTATTCAGGTGTTCGACAAAGCTCACGATCCCGCCATTGTACTGGAACTCGTGGAATTTATCCGTCCTTTCGTCCCTTATGGTAATTCTTATCCCGGCATTGAGAAACGACAGTTCGCGCAGGCGTTGAGAGAGCATATCGAAGCTGAACTCGGTTGTTTCGAATATCTCGGCGTCCGGCTTGAATGTCACGGTAGTCCCGGTCTTTTTCGCCTTTCCGAAGACCTCAAGCGGCCCGACCGGCTTGCCGCGTTTGTATTTCTGCCGGTAGACCTGCCCGTCACGCCTTATCTCGACCTCGAGCCATTCCGAGAGGAAGTTCACAACGGTAACGCCAACGCCGTGGAGTCCCCCGGAGACCTTGTAGGCCTTGTTCTCGAACTTCCCGCCCGCATGAAGTTCCGTGAGGACGACCTCGACCGTCGGCTTTTTCTTCTCAGGGTGGGGCTTAACGGGTATGCCCCTGCCGTCGTCGGCTACCGTAACGGAATTGTCGGTATGGACGGTTACGTCTATATTCTTACAAAATCCGGCAAGGGCCTCGTCAACCGAGTTGTCCACCACCTCGTAAACGAGGTGGTGGAGGCCCATTGGTCCGGTGGAGCCTATGTACATGGCCGGCCTTTTACGCACCGCTTCGAGGCCGCCGAGGACTTTTATCTTGGTTTCATCATAAACCTCGACGTTGTCCGCTGTTTTTATGCCAATGCCCTTTTGTTCTTTCACAGCCAAATCCCCCTGTGAGTTAAATTTTCCGTAAAAATATTGTTATTTTTCTTGCGATAGACAGAGAGAGATTCCGGTGAAATATCATCTAAATATAATAACATGCGTGGATAGATTTATCCATAAGAAATTAGCCGCGTGCGGCTGATAATCGAGAGAAATCCTTAGAAATAGGGTGAATTTAGGGTATAATCCATCGAATAAGATGGATACTCGGGTAGAAGCCATATCTATCGCCATGGCTCTTGATCAAAATTTAGATAAACGGCCAGAAACCCCCGGCCTTTCAAGGCCGGGGATGAATGGCCGCCCGTAGCGAAGCCAGGTTTTTCTGGCTGAGCGGAGGAAAATTCGGCATAATCTGGCCATGGCCAGATACTGGAGTAGCAGACATACAAAACATAGGCTCAAATGCCATTTGGTATGGATTCCGAAGTATCGAAAGCGTGTGCTTCGAGGCAAAATAGCCACTCGACTGAGGCAATTGTTTTACGAGGCGTGCAAGATAAATCGGTGGTGGATAGGGGAACTGAAGATACTCGAAGACCACGTGCACATGATGATCCAGATAAAGCCGAGTGACAGCGTGGCCGAAGTTGTACAGATATTGAAGGGCGGGACGAGCAGAGTTATACGGAAAGAGTTTCCGGAGTTGGAAGAATTTTTATGGGGAGATAGTTTTTGGGCGGATGGCTATTTTGCCGAGAGTGTCGGGAAGGTAGATGAGGCCATCGTGAAGAAGTACATACGAGAACAACAGAAGTAGGCCGATGGCCAGATTATGCCAGCAGGCCAGAAACCCCGGCCTTCAGGCCGGGGAGAGGTTCATATAAATGGCCGGAAACCCCGGGCCTTTAGACCGTGGAGAGGTTCATTGATAAGGATTCAGTTAATCAATGCTATCACTTTCCAGGGAGATCTTCTAAAATCCTTTTACCTCTGAGGTAACGTTGCTCACTGCGCATTGAGCGCCTGTTCAGTAGAATAATGCTGCGTTACGTTAATCGTCTTCAGGCTGTTAAAAGATCATGGAATACATACACGGCATAATAGCGGCGTTTCACGCAATACCGGATTTGCTCCAGCAGTTTCCTTATGCCGGGATATTCCTTCTGCTGGTGCTTGCCGGCGTAGGCGTGCCTTTCCCCGAGGACGCTACCCTTATATTCTGCGGTTTCCTCATCGCCAACGATGTCATAAGACCGCTTTATGGGGTACTTGTCGCATACCTTGGGCTTCTTATAGGGGACTTCATGATATTCTCCTGGGGTAGAAAGTGGGGCAGGTCGGTGGTTACCCACCGGAGATTTCATGGCATACTCTCGCCGGAGCGGTTCACGAGGCTTGAGAACCAGTTCAAGCGACATGGGGTCATACTTATACTTGTAGGCCGCCAACTCTGGGGCCTCAGGGTGAAGATATTTCTCATCTCAGGCATAATGAAGATGCCGCGGCTCAAGTTCCTAATATCGGACGGCATATCGGCCCTGGTCACCATGATGATAATGATCGGCATCGGCTATCTCGGCGGTGCTTCCATAGCTGCGCTGAGGAATGACGTGTCCAGGTTCGAACATATTCTTGTGCTTGCTGCGCTTATCTTAATAGGCACTGCCTTAATCGTACACCATTACAGAAAAAAAAGAAAACAATCCTTGCGGAACAATCCCTCATAGCATTTTCAGAACTTACATTCTTACCACGATAATTTTAATCCCGAATAAATAAACTTTTAAAAAATTTAAATTGTTTAAGCTTTTATTTTCCTGTATTATGAATTTGATTTACAGCTATAAATGATTAGGATAAGATTTCATTCAATTAACATGATATGCGATAAAAAGTTATATGTGACACTTCATTTGCCACGAATGCAGGAATTCTCGACGTTCCGGTCAGGCAAGCAGATATCGGCTTAAGGCCGTTATCATGCGACACTGAGTTCCCGTTAGATGGGTTTTATTTCAGGACGGGCAGGTTCTCCCAAGGAAAGATGCAAGGGCTGCCTAAAGGGGCAAAGAGGGATTGCATAAATGAGCAGGCGACATTTAAGTACTCCACCGGGATGGCGGGAAAAGATTCTCATCGTCGACGATAAGGTCATGATAACCAATATGCTCAAGGTCACGCTCGAAGATGAAGGCATGGTCGAGGTGGCGGAGAACGGCGCTGAAGCTCTCGAAAAGATAGTCGAGCGTTACTTCAGGCTCATAATTTCGGATGTCGATATGCCTGTCATGAGCGGCATTGAGCTTTTTGAAAAGGCGAT